>JAGLTN010000622.1 GCA_023135255.1 Planctomycetota bacterium | reverse complement strand
GCTCGTGTACGATGAAATATAACCCGAAGGTATGTGAGCGAATTGCTTCGTATCCAGGATTTACACATATCCACCCCCTGCTGCCTCAATTAAGGATCGGCGGGATGCTCACGCAGGGCGCTTTGCAGGTAATCTATGAAAGCGATATGCTGCTTCGAGAGATAACGGGGATGGATGGTTTTACAACCCAACCTATGGCCGGCGCTCATGGCGAGTTGACTGGTATTATGATAATGGCGGCGTACCACAAAGACAAAGGGAACAAAAAAACTAAAATTTTAATCCCGGATAGCGGACACGGGACAAACCCCGCAAGCGCTGCGATCGCGGGGTATACGGTTGTGCCTGTGCCGAGTAATAAAGATGGGTTCATGGATATCGATGCCGTCAAAGAAGTGCTTGATGATGATGTTGCTGGGCTTATGCTGACTTGCCCTAATACTTTGGGGCTTTTTAATCCGCACATCAAAGAACTTTGTAATCTTATTCATAGTGTTGATGGACTGGCATATTACGATGGTGCAAACCTAAATGCAATCGTTGGCAAAGCAAGGCCGGGGGACTTCGGCTTTGATATCGTACACCTTAATCTGCACAAAACATTTGCAACCCCTCATGGCGGCGGCGGACCCGGGGCTGGTCCTGTAGGCGTAAAAAAACATCTCACAGATTTTCTACCTGTCGCCGTTGTGGTAAAAAGAGACGACGGCACTTATTCCCTTGAATATGACAGAGAAAAATCAATAGGATATATTGCTCCTTTCTACGGCAATTTCTTAGTAATTTTAAAAGCCTATGTTTATATGCTGATGCTCGGCAAAGAGGGACTTAAAGCTGTGGCGGAAAATGCGGTATTAAACGCAAACTACATAAAAGAAAAACTCAAAGGTGCCTATAAAGTCGCTCACGATCAGATTTGTATGCACGAATGTGTCTTTACGATAACTAAAGATATGGAAGAGAAGCACATCAGAGCGTTGGATATCGCCAAAGCACTGATAGACAGAGGCTTCCATCCGCCTACGATTTACTTCCCGACCATCGTCCATGAATCGATGATGATCGAACCAACAGAAACAGAAAGTAAAGAAACTATTGACGAATTCATCAATGCCATGTTAGATATTGCTAAGCAAGCACAGGAAAATCCTGAGGCTTTGAAAGCTGCGCCGGTGAATGCTTTTGTTTGCCGACCAGATGAGGTGGCGGCAGCTAAGAATCTGGATGTCGCCAGCTTGATAAATTGTTAAACCGGCAATAGAAAATAAAAAAATGGCATTAAAAATACTATTAGTCAATCCAGCGATATATGATTTTGCTGCGTACGATTTCTGGCTCAAGCCTTACGGAATGTTAAGCATTGCGGGATATCTGCGCAATAAGGCTGAATTTCAGATGTTCGACTACCTTGACCGCGAAGATGATTTTTACAAGACGCACAAAACCAGAAGTGACAAATACAATAAAGGACGTTTTTTCAGTCAACCTACGGCTAATCCTGAGCCTTTAAAAAACATCACCCGCAAATTCAGCCGATATGGTCTGCCTCGCGGGCTTTTTGTCGAGTATCTTAAAAACAATGATTCGACAGAATTTGTGATGATACAGACAACTATGACTTACTGGTATCTCGGCGTTAAAGAAGCAATCGACGACCTGCGGGAATATTGGCCCGCGACAAAGATAATCCTTGGCGGCAATTACGCAACTTTGTGTTATGAACATGCACTAAAAACCGGCGCAGATCTTATTGTCAAAGGTGTCGACCTTAGGCCTTTATGGGATTATCTGAAAATTGTCCCTGATTTGGATCAGCCGGGCTTATGGGAAATTTATAAAAACCTTAAGGTCGGGGTGCTTAAATTGACTGACGGCTGTCCTTTTAAATGCAGCTATTGCTCTGTGCCGAAAGTTTATAACGGCTTCAAACAAAGAAGCATGAAACGATCAATATCGGAGCTTGAGATGCTGGTGAAATTGCAAGTCAGCGACATTGCGTTTTATGATGACAGCTTGTTATATAAGTTTGATGAAATTTCAGGTCCATTCCTGGACGAAATAATCAAAAGACAGATTAAAGTTAATCTGCATAGCCCGAATGCCTTGAACGCACGATTTATTACAGCAGATGTCGCTGACAGGATGGTTCGTGCCGGCTTTAAAACATTTTATCTGGGCTTTGAAAGTAAATCTGTAAAGTGGCAAAAGCAAACCGGCGGCAAAGTTTTCTCATATGAATTAGCCCAGGCTGTCGAACATCTTAAAAATGCTGGAGTTGATGCAAAAAACATAACCGCTTATCAGATCGTTGGTCATCCTAAAAGCGACCTGCAGGAATTGGAAGATTCGATAAGATACGTTAACAGCCTGGGGATCAAAACTATGCTGGCGGATTTTTCGCCGATACCAACAACGCCTGACAGTCAGTTATGCAGTAAGTTGGTAAATATGGATGAGCCTTTAATGCACAACAAAACCGCATTTCCTATAATATCATTAGGCTTTGAAAAAGTCGATGAACTGAAACAGCTTGCCAAAGGACTCAACAGGAACATCAAATAAAAATTCGGACTCATTTTATTCGGCTGCTGACTCTTCAAATGGATGATTGTTCTGCCAGCCGGTTTCGCCTGTTTTTCTGAATCTTTCGAGCCTGCGTATTGTTATCTCACAAAAAACAGGATCAGTATCGATCGTATAGCATTTTCTGCCAAGCGTTTCCGCTGAGATCAAAGTTGCTCCTGAATGGGCGAAGAAATCCAGCACCAGGTCCCCTTCTTTTGAGCTTGACTGAATTATTCTATCTATGGATTTTAAAGGCTTCTGGGCGTAACAGCCAGTGACATTTTCGTGCATTCGGTAAAAGACCTGCTGAATATCGACCCAGACATTGCTTGCGCGAATACACTGAGATTTACTGCGCTGGGAGTTTTCCGTCATCCGACCATTTATTTTTTTGTAGTAGCCTTTCAAGACTTTGGGGATATCGGTATATTGCACATTAAAGGATGGGTTGCCTTTGACATAATAAAGCAATTCCTGTCTGACAGCCATCCAGTTTTTCGCAGTACCATAGCCCCTCTGATTTCTCATAGTTATAAAAGAACGAGAGATAAGCTCTTTAAACTGCCTCATCATTACCATAAAATCCGGCAACGGCTGAAAGCCATTATTCTGATCGGCGCCAAACCAGAAATAAACACAAGCATCATTATCCAGATGAGCTATCGTATTGTTAACCCATTGGCTGCACCATTGAATAAACTCATCCAGCTTTCTTTGCTGAAAAGCTACCAGGTTGTAAGGCGGGTCATGCACCGCGAGCTGGGCTTTTTCACCTGCTAAAAGATTATTGATATCTTCAGCATCAGCGGCATCGAGACATCCCACTTTGTGACCTGTTTGGGTATCCAGCCAGATTTGCCCCGGAGCCAATCGGCAATCTTTGAGCAAAGCCTGTCTGGCTCGGCGGTCTTCATCTAATCTTGGCAATGGGTTATTTTTCATTTTAGAAAACTCTTTTCTCAAAAGGTCTTATCCTGTCGCATTCTGTCGATATACTCTTTACAATTTGAAGCCGCTACCGGTGCCAGCAGAACCAAAGCTACAAGATTCGGTATCGCCATCAGGGCATTAAGATTATCAGCCATCGTCCATATCAGATCGAGCCCGCCAACCGAACCAACAATAATAAAAACGCAGAAAATACACCGGTATGGCGTCACCACCATCGGGCCGAAAAGATAATAAAAACTTCTATCACCGTAATATGACCATGCGATAATAGTAGAGTAAGCAAAAAATATCAGACTAATAGAGACGACCCAGCGACCAACGCCCGGCATTGTAGAATCAAAAGCTGAAGTTGTAAGGGTTGCACCGGTAGGAATGGGATATGGGTCTCCCCGGACATCGAAGAAAGGTTTTGGGTCGTCGCCAACAGTCCCAACAACCTGAACAGTAGTGCCATCGATCTGAACTTTAACCGCCAGCCCCTTGCCGCCTGGGCCATATAAAATATCACCCGTTTCAGTTTTAACCTGCCATAAACCTGAAGTAATAATCACAAGAGCTGTCATGGTGCAGATAACAATAGTGTCGATAAAAGGCCCGATCATGGCAACGAAGCCTTCCCTTGCCATTTCTTTTGTCTTTGCCGCTGCATGGGCTATCGGCGCCGAACCAAGGCCCGACTCATTGCTGAAAATGCCTCGTGCAACGCCCTTTTCGATAGTAGTGCTTAATACTCCCCCCACAAATCCAGCACCGGCAGCCATTGGTTGGAATGCATATTTAAATATCTGGGCGAAAGCATCATCGATCATACCATAATTTTTAACGAGAATAAAAAGTGCGGCACCGATATAAAGCGCACACATCAGAGGCACAACTTTTGAAGCAACCAGGGCAATTCTTTTGATGCCGCCGATTATAACAATACCAACCGCGAACGCGAGAATGATGCCGATGATCGGTTTTGCTATAATCGTGTTTCCTAATAATGGCATTTGCTCGGGCAATTTCATTGTAAGCCATTGCTGAGGCAGAATTGTCAAAAGCCCATCCGTCGCTGAATTTGCCTGAACCGCACTTCCGATGCCAAAAGAAGCAAGCCCCGCACAAACGGCAAAAATAACTGCTAACCATTTTGCATTAAGACCATGTTCGAGAAAATACATAGGACCGCCGGAAGCGCTTCCTTCGGGGTCGATCTCACGGTATTTCAGAGCTAATGAACAGCTGGTGAATTTGGTTGCCATTCCGACAATCGCGGTTACCCACATCCAGAAAACTGCCCCCGGGCCTCCTAATGCGATAGCGGTTGCTACGCCTGCAATATTGCCCGTGCCGATAGTCGCAGATAAAGCGGAACAAAGAGCCTGAAAATGAGTTATGTCACCCTTTTCGTTGGGGTCATCAAATTTGCCGCTGAGACATTTGAAGGAGTGAAAAATATATCTTATCTGCACAAAACCAAGGCGAAAGGTCAGGTAGAGACCAGAACCTACCAGCAGTAAAATCATGATCGGGCCCCATAGGACGTTGTTAGCTGCATAGATAAAATCTGAAATAAATTGCATAAAAAATCATCTTCGCTAAAGAGAAACACATATCACTCAAAAACCATTACATCAAAATTTATACAGAAATAGCTCTGCGATGTCAATAAAACAGTATTATACTCCTCACAGTTGAGTTTCCCCGTTTATCCGCGGGTATCCAGATATACATCGGGATTATAGCTTTCCTCGCGGGAATTTCTTACCCTGAAGGGTATATTTGATTTTGCCTGCGAGATTGGTTATACTGCCGGGCTTATGAGAAAACAGAAAGTACATATAAAAAGCTTCGGCTGTCAGATGAACAAGCTCGATACAGAAATGGTCACTGCTGCGTTCGCCCGGGCTGGCTTTGAGCTTATAGACAGCTATGAAGATTCTGATATCGTACTGATCAATACCTGCTCGGTGCGGGAACATGCTGAAACAAAAGTTTTCTCTCATCTCGGAAGATTAAAGCATCTTAAAAAGAGCAATCCTGAATTAGTAGTAGGGGTAATCGGTTGCATGGCCCAGAGGCTCGGCAGTGAACTGCTAAACCATGATGTTGTAGATATCGTTTGCGGGCCGGCGCAGATACCGCAAATCGTCGACATGGTAAGAGAGGCAATTGGAACAAAGCAAAAAAAAATCCGCGTAAAAGAGAAAATTCGCGAAAAAAACTCAGATGCTGAAACCCAAGCGTTAGAAAACTTCGAATCAGTTTATGACAAAGGCGACAAACGGATTCCAGGTCAGGCTTTTGTAAGAGCAATGAGAGGGTGCAATAATTTCTGCACATACTGCATTGTGCCTTATGTCAGAGGCCCGGAAATATCCCGACCTCACCAGGCTATAATTGACCAGATCAAAAGACTCGCAGACGAAGGGACAAAACTCGTTACCTTGCTTGGTCAGACGGTTAACTCTTATGAATATAAAGCAGGCGATAAAACTTATTGCCTTGCTGATCTGCTGGAAATGGCGAGCGAGGTTGATGGTATCGAATGGGTCAGGTTCGTAACAAGCTATCCTACCCAGAAATATTTCGAGCAGATAATGAATACAATGGCAGATATTGAAAACGTATGTAATTATCTGCACATGCCCGCCCAGAGCGGCTCGGACAGGATACTCAAGGCAATGAATCGCCATTACACATCGGGTGAATATCTTGGGCTGATAGATAAGGCAAGAACCATTGTCCCTGACATCTCTATTGCCGGCGACTTTATCGTGGGCTTTCCATCGGAAACAGAAGAAGATTTTCAGCAGAGCGTTGAACTGGTAAAAAAAGCACAGTATAGAAACGCATTTGTTTTCAAATATTCGCCGAGACCCGGCACAACCTCAGAAAAAAGGCTCGCGGATGACATCGATGCTGAAACTAAGAAAAGAAGGAACGTTGAACTTCTGGCGGTACAGGAAAAGATCAGTGAAAAACTCAGCGAAGAATTCCTGAACAAGAAAGTCAAAATCCTCGTTGAAGGGCTAAGCAAAAAGCCTCACCTCAACAAAGCCGACCATCAGGGCAACCCGCAGCTTATAGGCAGAACAGCTGAAGACTATATAGTCGTATTCAATGGCCCGACAGAACTTGCAGGCAATTTCACAACGGTAAAAATAACGAAAACCAGCCCGCTAACGCTTTTTGGCGAGATGATTTAGCAAATCACCAATCTGACGGATAAGCTTTTAATGTCATAGCATTCTGCCATCAGCTTTTTTGTGCTCGAATTGCCGATGTGCATTTTCCAACCAACCGATTTTTATATCACCGTTGGGATTCAGCATAGGCAAATATGGCTTAATATCCAATATGGGCGTACCATCGATCATATCCATGCCAGAGATGTGCAGTGTTCGGCCTTTCACTTTTTCGAGGGTGACTATCGAAAGACCTATCTGGCTTGGCCTATTTGGTGCTCGTGTGGAAAAAACACCTCTGAGGTTATCATCCAGAAAAGGCTTAACTTTCAATTTGCAGCCTGTCGATAAGTGAAAACCAAAGAGTACAACTATGTGTGAAAAACCATCGAGGTCGCTCAAGCCTTCAGCGAACTGCTGTTTTATTTCGATCGTGCCTTTAACATCCTTAGCAGCTGTCGGCTGTATAGGTACTCCCTCTACCTGTTTGAATGGCGAATGCACGAGGCCGATAGTTTCTATATTCATTTAACAACCCCTAAAATAAGCATTATTTTTCATCGTATCTTTCCTGCAGATTATAACTAATTGGGTTGAATGTAAAGTCTAAGCTGGTCAATTATATAATAATCAGGGGGCCTCTAATTATAGTTGTTTTTTTTGAACATCTCTGAATTTTCTTGATATATACAGCTATATATTGTTTAATCAGGTTTGGGTTTAATTCGCAATATCAACATTAATTAAGGAGAATATCACATGTCACACAAAAACACTTCAATTGCCTCTGTTTATGGAGTTTGTATTATCACGGTTTTATCAGTGCTTTTATTTGCCGGTGCAGGCTCGGCGAGCGATAGTTACTTTATGAATAAAGCCGGCTATACGCTCGAAAATCTGCCGATTTTGCCGGTAAATATACAAGTTGCACAATCTTCCAGCAGGAAGAGGAACGGCCTAAACGGCGACGCTAATCATTATCTTTATGACAATCACAAAGGCGAAAAGGTAATGTTCGACAGCCTTGGCCCCGGCTGTGTAAAAAATATCTGGGCGACATGTTTGACTAATGATATAGCATATAACTTTTATTTTGACGGCGAAAAGGATGCGAGGTTCAGTCTGAATGGCAAAGAATTTTATCGCGGCAAAAACCCGCTGATCCCCTACCCTGTTACAATATACGAAGTTGCAGGCCAATGGGAGGGTTTGAGAAAGGCCGGCAATTGCTTCGTACCTATTACTTTCGATAAAAGGCTTGTCATAACAACAAGCGGAACCGATAAGCTGTTCCAGTTTTATCATGTAATTTATGAAAAATATTCGGCGGATAATATTAAGCAGACAAATTTTATTACCCGCGACGGTAAAGCAGCTTTTGATATTGATGCAGCGGTCAGGACTGCTTGTGAGAACGGTAAATTCAAACCCGATGAGACAGATTGCAAAACAGTCAGCTATAAAACAGGTAATGTCAGTTGTAGGTGGCCCGCATATAAAGGGGCTGGCTGTATTAAAAGGCTAAGTCTGAATCTGCCTGCGGATAAAAAATTTCTCGCTGATACCTGGCTCAAGATTAAATTTGACAATAAGACTTTCGAACAGGTAACCTCGCCTATCGGGATGCTTATAGCAAACGCGGCTGGGCCTGAAAATATGACTTCTCTGCCGGTTAGAGTTAAAGTAAAAAACGGCAGGATAAAAGCAGATATTTATTTCCCGATGCCCTTCTGGGAGTCGATGCAGGTCGAGATATTTAAAAATAACGACAAGCAAAACATTGAAATCGAGATGGCGATCTCCGAAAAACAATACCCGAAGGAAAAGTCCGGCTATTTTACAACCATCTATAGAGATGGCCAAACCGTTCATGGCGAAGATTGGCTTTTTGCAAAAGTGCAGGGAACAGGCTTTTATGTTGGAACGGTGCAATCGATGAAAGGTGGTCATTACTGGGAAGGCGATGAGAGGCTTTATGTAGATGGCAACGGAAACCCGATATTCAATGGCACGGGTAGTGAGGATTATTATCTCTGCTGTTTCTGGCCTAACACGAATTTCAATTGTCCTTTCGGCGGATCTGTTGGTGATGTTTTTGAGCAGGCTGGCAAACCAACCGAGAGACTTTGGCTCGACATAACCTCCGAATATCCGAGTTGTTATTACAGATTCCACCTCGAAAGCCCAATCCCATTTTACAGCGATGCAGAAATGAGAATCGAACACGGCGCCGACAGCGATGCTCATTCTTATTATAGAACACTTGCGATGCTGTATCTGAATCCGAAAATTTCGCTTGAGCAGACCGATATGATAGATGTCGGCAATTCAGCCAGCGAAAAAATGCACAGCTACAAATCATCCGATAGTAAAGTCGTAAACCTGACAGGCCAATACGAGGGCAGTTTTGACAAGGTTGACATTGCTGATGACGGCAGGGAAAATAAAGGCAGTGTTAAATTTAAAATAGCCCTGGCAAAAGACAACAAAGGCGTAAGGCTTAGAAGAAGAATTGACCAGAAACCGGGCAGGCACTTATTGGATGTTATTGTCGATGGTCAAAAAGCAGGTCAATGGTATTTCGCTGACAATAACCCTTTTAAAAGATGGGCAGATGTTGATTTTGAGATACCCGCAAAACTTACAGCAGGCAAGGAAATGGTGGCTGTTGAACTTAAAGCAAGCCAGATGCAGGACGTACAAAAATTAGCCTTCAATGATTACAGATACTGGGTTTACTGCTATAAATAAGCAACCCTGATTTTTCATATAGATAAATTAATATATGTTGCAGATCGCCGGCGGATGGATTATATGAGGCCGACAGTGTTTGCGGTAAAGTGTTTTGAGGAAAGCGGAGCGAACTGCTCCCCAAGATAAGGTGAACGGAAAATGGCAAGAACCTGTATTTTTAGTGTTGGAATAATGGTTTTTGTGTTTATTTTAATTTTTGGTGGTAATAATGTCACTGCGTCTGAACCGACGTTTGCGGAAGCAAATTTGTGATTTTATAGCGTTTAAGCAGATTACTTACGGCTGTTTTTTTGTTGCACAAGAAATGATGTCTTCAGGTTAGACTTGCTCGCGGTGTGTTCGGTTGTAGCAGCAGCATGTTTTCTGGTTATTCTGTTAGAAGTATTATCAGAAAAAAATTGTTGTCTTTTAAAGAGTTCCTGGAGAGTTGCTTATTTTTTTATAGCCTTGAAAAATAAAAATGGATTGAGCTATGAATATTTATACCTTAATAGCTCAGTGGTATAAATGATCAAGAATATACTATAATTATATGGAAATCCTATCCCTGTTAACATTAAATTAAGGAGTTCGATTCGATGAGATATAAAATAATTCCGGCAATTTTGTGCGTGATGTGCGTTGTAACATCTGCGAAGTCTTTTAATATTACTGAATATGGCGCAGTAGGAGATGCCAAGAAACTCAACACGGCCGCAATCAATAAGACATTGGCCGATTGTGCCAAAGCCGGCGGTGGTACAGTTACCATTCCAGCTGGAGTGTTCCTCACCGGTCCGATAAGGATATCAAGCAATACAACTTTGTATCTCGAAGCAGGCGCAGTTCTCAAAGGCAGCACAGACTTCAACGACTATATAATCAACGGTCAAAAATATGGTCTTATATCTGCCGCAAATGTAAACAACATCGCAATCACAGGCAGGGGTACAATTGACGGCAGTGGAATAAATTTTATGGATATGAAAAGAAATCGAACCGATGCTGAGAAGTTTTATGATTTTGATCCTAAATTTACGCGACAGGGTAGTGAATACATGAACATTAAATTTGGCACATCAGATGGCCCTGTTATTCCTTACGACAGACCTGGTCGGCTTGTTGCTTTTTCGCTGTGTAAGAATGTTTTGATAAGGGATATCAAAATAGTAGATACCCCGCTCTACGCGGTTAATCTGGATCGGTGCAGGGACGTTGTTGTTTCGGGTGTTCGTATCGATAATTCACTTGTCATACCTAATAATGACGGGATTCATTGCGCCTCTTGCGCGGATGTTCATATCAGCGACTGTACTATATTTTCTGGTGACGATGCGATAGCAATTACCTCTATCTATGATCATCACCATCAACAGGCTTTCGGAGGCGATCCTATTGGTTCGGGAAAAACCGAAAATATAACGGTAACCAATTGCACGTTACAATCACGATCAAGTGCAATTCGCGTCGGCTATACGGGTGGTGATATTAAAAACTGCATCTTTTCGAATATTATTATCCTTGAATCCAATCGCGGCTTGCTTGTAAATGTTCGTGACGAAGGTTCAGTTGAAAACGTGTTATTTTCAAATATTATTATTGAAACCCGGCTGCACACCGGCAACTGGTGGGGACATGCCGAGCCGATACAGGTTTCGGCTCTGGCTGGCAGGGCTGATATTAAAAAACTTGGCCATATTAAAAATATTCGTTTTTCAAATATCACCGCGGAATCCGAGAGTGGTATTGTCGTATGGGGCAGCAAAGACAGCATCATCAAAGACATTCTATTCGATAATGTCGAAGTAAAAATTAAAAATAGTCGGTTAAACTCGTCATATGGCGGTAATTTTGACCTGAGAACAAGCGGAGATTTGAGCACCGCACAGTTCAAGCATGATATACCGGCTCTTTACTGTAGCAATGTTGCAGGAGTGAAAATCATTGGATTCAAGACTGATTGGGAAGAAGGATTGCCTGATTTTTTCAGCAATAGTATATGGTGCGAAAATGCCAGCAATGTTGAAATTGACGGCTTTATTGGCAGACAGGCACATCGCGGTGACAGTCGAGCTGCTATCTTCCTTAAGACAGTAAATGGTGCGACAGTTCGAAATTCCAGAGCCGCTGATGGAAAGGGTCTTTTTCTTCAGGCTGTTGACGTAAACAACGGGCAATTATAGGGGGGGAGTTACCCTGATTAAATAAAATTAACATTTGCGGCAACTTTAATACTCTGTTAATATTGCCGTCATTATAGCACTAAAAGAAGTATAAGCAATTATAGATTTTGTACAAATCCTGATTGGAGCTCGCTATGAAAGAAAGTAAGATTATAACCAGACGCAGTTTTATCAAATCGACATTTGCCGCAGCTGGGGCATTTACGATAGTTCCAAGATGTGTACTCGGCGGCAACGGGTATATCGCACCGAGTGACAAAATAAATCACGCTGTCATCGGTGTCGGCGGAATGGGCAGAGGCCATGTCGGGTATGTGTTAAACGACAACCAGGGTGAGCTGCTGGCTGTTTGCGATGTTGATAGTAACCATTTGAAAATAGCTTTAGAAAAAGCAGGCGGCAACTGCAAAGGCTATAGGGACTTCCGCGAAGTCATCGCCAGAGATGATATTGATGTTGTCCACGTACCCACCCCGCCCCACTGGCACGGGTTGATATCGGTTGCAGCAGCACAGGCTGGCAAAGATATCTGGTGCGAAAAGCCTATGACCAGAACTATCGGCGAAGGCAAAAAAGTTATTGAAGCAGTACAGAAAAACGGCAGAATGTTCCGCGTAAATACATGGTTCCGTCTTAAAAATAATCTTTATGGCTTCGGCACACCAAGTAAGCTTATTAAAAAACTTGTAGACAATGGAATGCTCGGTTGGCCTTTAAAACTTACTATCAATGCTGCTACCGGATTCGACTGGAAGTTTTACTGGAGCGGCAAGAGGAATCTTGTGCCGCAGCAAATACCGGCGAATCTTGACTATGACTTCTGGCTTGGACCAGCTCCTTATAAACCTTATCATGAACACCGTACACATGCAACATTCAGGGGGTACTGGGATTATGACGGCGGTGGTCTTGGTGACATGGGACAGCACTACCTTGATCCGGCTCAATACATTTTGGGCAAAGACAATGAAAGTCCGGTTGAGATCGAAGCCGACACGCCTCAACAGCATCCTGATGCGGTATGCGGATGGCGACGAATCGAGATGAAATACGCTGACGGCTGTAAGATTATCCTTGATGGTGAGAATAAAGATAAAAATGCGGCGTATATCGAAGGACCAGGGGGAAAGCTTTATCCAGGGTTCAAATCTGATATTAAAAACCTTAAAGAAAAACTCGCGGCATTTCCTGATCCTGAGCCAATGATAACGGACTTCAACGAGTCTATAAGAACCCGCAGAAAATTCGGTCTCAATGAAGAAAACGCTCACAGATCGTGTAATTTGATAAATCTTGGTAAAATCGCTTTACAGCTCGGCAGGAAGCTTAAATTTGATTCCGACAAACAATTATTCGTTGATGACCCGCAGGCAAACAAATTAATCGATCCGCCTATGAGAGGTCACTGGCAAATGTAAATTAACGCCAAAAAATTATTCAAATAAAATATCGTACGGAGATAATAAATATGAACCGTTTTAGAAAATCAATAATAACAACCATGGTTTTGATTTCACTTTTGGCTGGCGTAGTTTTGGCTGACGTGGCAAGTGAAGTGAATAATGTATTATCGAAGACACCTGCATCGAATTCTGGTAAAGTTGATAAGCTTTCAGCTAAGCTTTTGGAGATGGGACCTGAGGCAGTGAGGATGCTTTGCAGAAAAGTTACGCCGGCGGGTAAAGGCAACGATACAAAAGCAAGAATGGCAATCAAAAGCCTGAGTTTATTCATCGGCAAAAACGCAACGCAGCAGCAAAGGAAAGATTACGCCAATGTGATAGCTGGAGCTATTTTGACAAATAAGGATAGATTCGTTAAGGAATTTTTTGTTAAGCAGCTTCAACTGGTTGGTGGAGATGAATCGGTAGTAGTGCTTGGAATGCTGCTCAAAAATAAAGGGGTTTGCGATGCTGCATGCCGGGCACTATTGGCGATAGGAACTGAAAAGGCTTCGGAAATGCTGCTTATAGCATTGGATAGCGTTGATGTTTCGAATAAAGCAGCGGTCATAAAAACTATAGGCGAGTTTGAAAATAAAGATGCTGCGAAAAAATTGATTGGATATACAAACAACTCTGACAGAGAGATCAGGTTGGCAGCTTTATTTGCTATCGCAAACATAGGTGACAGCTCAGCAAAAAAAGCTTTGAAAAACGCAACGCTGTCAAAAAACCTTTACGAAAAAGCAAAGGCTAATTCGTTTTATCTTTTGTACGCTAAAAAGCTGGCTCAGCAATCTAAAGAAAAGCAGGCAGTTAAAATCTGCAAGAATATATATGAAAAAAGTGACCAGATAACAGTTCGGATTCAGGCATTGAGTGTTCTTGTTAATATCCAGGGCAACCAGGCTCAGGATATTTTGTTAAAAGCGATTGAAACCGACAATGATCAGATGCAGGCAGCGATCCTGCAACTGGCGATGAATCTTGGTGATGAAAACGATACCTTAAAGTGGGCCAAAAAGCTGGACGATGTTTCAGACAATACAAAGATAAGAATAATCACAATGCTAGGCGACAGAGGCGACAAGTCGGCTTTGGGCGAACTTACAAAACTCGTAAAACCCACCCAGTCTAATGGTAAAGTTGCAGCAGAAGCTGTTACAGCAATCGCAAAGCTTGGTCAGACAGAATCAATAAACATCATATTGTCCACTCTTGACAGCGGCGAGGCTGAAAGGGTCAAAGCAGTCAGGGAGGCTTTGAAATTACTCAGCGGCAAAAGTGTAACAGATGCTGTCGCAAAAAAACTCGCTGCTTCAAGTCTGCCAGCCGAGAGCAAAATAATTCTTATTGAGTTCCTCGCTGAAAGGCTTGCGAGAGAATATAAAGATATAGTTCTCGCGCAAACAAAAGACCCTAATTACAAAATAAAGCTGGCAGCAACTAAAGCTCTTGCCAATTTGGCAAATGCAGGCGACATCGGACAGCTTATTAAGCTTATGCTTGATGCTGAAAATTCTAAGTTAAGAAATGCTGCGCAAAAAACTATTGTCTCTGCTGCCAAGAGGGCCTCTGAGATAGGATCTATCCTGACAGCATTAGACAACGCAGGTGATAAATCAAAAGCTCTGCTTCTGGAAACGCTATCAAAACTCGGCGGCAAGGAAGCTATCAACAAGGTATTAGTGCAGACGACAAGCTCTGTAGATAAAGTTAGAGATGCTGCTTTGAGAGCTTTGGCAAATTGGCCTGACGAATATGCTATCAGCCCGCTGCTTGATATTGCAGCCAAAACCGAAGATTCTAAATATCATGTAATTACACTTCGCGGATGTTTGAGGATTATCTCTACCGCTGCTGCTCTGCCGGCTGAAAAGAAAATAGAGCTCTATAAAAAAGCTATGAAAATCGCTAAGAGAGATAATGAGAAGAAAATGATCCTTGCAGGCCTGTCAAAAATCAAAAATAAAGAAGCTCTTTTGATGGCAGGTGAGTACCTTGATGATGATCAGCTCAATAGTGAAGCAGCATTGGCGGTTGTAAAAATAGCATGCCCCAAAAACAAGAAAGACAAAGGCTTGAAATTCCAAAAAGCCGCTGAACTTTTGAAAAAAGCTAAAAACCATATTACGGATGATAAGCTTAAAGAAAAAATTCAAAAGCATATCGATTCTATACCACAGATTCCTGAGGGTTTCACATCGCTATTTAACGGCGTTGACCTTACTGGATGGAAAGGGCTGGTTGAGAATCCGGAAAAACGCGCAAAGATGACCGCTGAACAACTGACCCAGGCTCAGAAAAAAGCTGATAAAGTAATGAAGCAGCACTGGTCCGTAAAAGACGGCGTGCTGGTATTTGACGGCAAAGATTTCGACAGCATTTGCACTGCGAAAGATTACTCTGATTTTGAACTTCAGTTAGAATGGAAAATTGAAAAAGGCGCCGACAGCGGCATATACCTGCGAGGCTGTCCACAGGTGCAGATTTGGGACCATCAGGTAAATCCTGTAGGTTCGGGCGGATTGTATAATAATAAGAAAAACCCGGATAAGCCTTTAAAAGTAGCTGATAAACCTGTCGGCCAATGGAACCATTTCAGGATTATCATGGTCGATAGCAAGGTTACCATATATCTTAATGGCAAACTTGTCGTTGATAATGTTGAGCTTGAAAATTATTGGAACAGAAGCAAGGACCTCTACCCTACCGACCAGATAGAACTGCAAGCGCATAATAGTAAAATTTCCTTCAAGAATGTTTATATAAAAGAACTGCCTTGGGGCAAAGCTTTGTTTAACGGCAAAGACCTGACAGGCTGGGCAGGTGAAAAAAAGGCCTATGTTGTCAATGATGGGGTTTTGGCTTATAAACCCGAACTCGGCGGTGGAAGCTTGTTTACAGAAAAAGACTACAACGATTTTATCCTGCATTTCGAATTCAAACTAACGCCTGGAGCTAACAACGGTCTGGCAATTAGAACACCCTTCAAAGGCTGGGCAGCTTATCACGGCATGGAGTTGCAGATACTCGATAATACAGCAGAAAAATATAAAGACCTTCATGCTTATCAGTTTCATGGCAGCGTCTATGGCGTAGCACCGGCAAAGCGTGGATTCCTCAAACCCGTAGGACAGTGGAATTTCCAGGAAGTCGTCGCAAAGGGCAGACAACTCACTGTGAATCTAAATGGTGAAACAATACTCGATGTTGACCTTGATGAAGTTAGCACCCCTGCGACAGTTGACGGGAAAGAGCATCCCGGGCTGAAACGCACTACAGGTCGTATTGGCTTCTTAAGCCATAACGATCCGTTGGAATTTCGTAATATAAGAATCAAAGAACTAAAATAGAGGCTTAAAAAATGGATAACAAAGAATTAAACAGGCGTAACTTTATTAAAGCCGCTGGTATCGGTGCTGTTGCATTAGCTTTGCCTGCGGGGGCAAAAGCTGCTAATACATCTTGCGACAATAAAGAGTTTTGCTATTTCGTAATGGCTGACCCGCAACTCTTCTGGGGTTCTAAAGAAAGCTGGGATAAAGCCATCGGTTTTGCCAATAAGCTAAAGCCTGATTTCGTTGTGGTATGCGGCGACCTGGTAAATCATTGGGATGATGAAAAGGAAATTGCGGCATATCTTGAAGTAGCTGCTAAACTCAATAAAGATATCCCATTGCATAACGTCTGCGGCAACCATGACTATAAAATCTCTGAGCCTGAGTCACTGGGATTTTACCAGACAAAATTCGGTGATCCATGGTACAGCTTTGTACATAAAAACAACCTGTTCGTTGTGTTTGAATCTACGATGGTCAAGTATGGCGATGAGAACTGGAAGATGTATAAGTGGCAGATGCAATGGCTTGAGGAAACTTTGAAGCAGGCTCAAGGGAAAAACTACGATAACATTACAGTTTATACGCATTACCCGTTGGCACTAAAAAAGGCCGATGAGCCGGATGAATATTTCAATCTGCCAAAAACAAGGCGAATGAAACTGCTGGAAATGTTTCACAAATATAACGTCAAAGCGGTTTTCTCAGGACACTTCCATCATAATACTTACGTCAGAGATGGTGAGCTTGAATTAATAACAACCAACTCAAGCGGGATCGCTTTAAGCCAAATGGGTGAGCCGGAACAGCCTATCGGCTTTAGAATAGTTAAGATGTCCCCTGCCGGCCTTGAGCATAAATATTACAGCTATGAAGATTTACCTGAAAAGCTGTAAAAGCTGATGAACCTCAAAAAAGCTGCTGTGATTTTACATTTCCAGCGGTTTTTTTTTTCGATCAACTTTTTTAATTACTGATATTTTTTACTGTTTACAAAACCAGATCGGACTTGACCAGGCTATCTCATTATCGTTGCAATGAATACGAGCATAATAAAAGTTCAGCTTTTCCTGTGGCGGGTTTTTGTCGGTCCATTTCAAATCAAACTCTTTTTTATTTGGTTCGATCCGCTTAACGACTTTATTATTACCAAAGATCACAATTTCTTTGATAGGTTTTAACGCTTTGGCATTTAATTGAAACTCTATAGGCCCATCAGGCATTGATACTTTGTCACCCATCATTGCATTTCCAGTGCTGAACCACAGTGACATTTTAGGCCCGGAAGTCCCATAGGTATGCCTTGCCCGGATAGCTTCGAAAATACCTTCACGAGTAAAATCCTCAGCCCACACACCCGCTTTGCCATTGCCGCCGCCATGATCCGGGCTCGCGATCACGCCTATAATATTTCCTTTCGCCCAGACATCCTGAAGATAGTAGCCTTTAAAAGGCGTCCCATACGGATCCTGACGAGGGCAACCCAGATATTCATAGGATCCTCGTTTCTGGTAAATCTCCGCAATGGGTTGCAGCTTTTCATCTACAAACTCCCAGTCAGTAGGCGGATTCCACTTGCCTTTGCCCTCCCAGTCCGCTAATTGATGCGGAATACAAATGAACTCTGTATCACTGAATCTTTGCCAAAGATCAGCTGGCGAAATGTCACCATCATAGGCATCCTGGAAATTTTTATAGTAAGGATCAAGGAAAATAACATTATGGTGGCCATATCGACTCATTCTTTTATCTTTTCCCGGCGGATTCGAACTTGAGGTCCATTCCTCACCCAGGAACGTAATAAATCTGCCCGGATCATGATTATTCCTCGTCTGCTCACCGTTATAAGCCCACTGCTGTGGATCAAAATTATACCCATGATCTGTTAATGCGCAGAAATCCAGCTTTTCAATGTCACGTTCATTAGCAAAAACATCATGGCCTGGAGGATTCACGCTGCGTCCACAAACAGAAAGATCAGTATGGTCATGCAACGACCCCCAAAGAAGTTTCAGCTTTTGGCCTTCATGAGAAACCTCTTGCTTAGGCAGGTCAGCGGCACAATTATCCATCTTTTCTTTTAAAGAAAACTTAGTTGCCGGCATTTCCAAAGGCTCAACTTCTAACCCAGCACCCATAACATCAACATCAGGCATTAGCTTAATCGCAAGCCCCGATTTCCAGTCTGGATGAATACCCGTCTGAACCCAGTCCTGAGGCAAATCATCATATTGATTAACCGTCACCGAATTATTTTTTGTAAATATCATATCAATCCG
>JAGLTN010000621.1 GCA_023135255.1 Planctomycetota bacterium | reverse complement strand
GTATTTGAATTGTGTTGTCGAAATAAAAACATCACTAAGGCCCGGAGCTTTACTTGAAAAAACTTCTGCAATTGAAGATGAGCTGGGCAGGGTCCGCGGTCAGAAATGGGCACCAAGGACAATCGATCTCGACATATTGCTTTTCGGCGATGAAATAATTAAGGCAGATAAGCTGACGATCCCGCATAGCCAGATGCATCTTCGCACGTTTGTATTGTCGGGTTTGTGTGAGCTTGATAGTGAGTTGATTCATCCCTTGCTCGGAGAAAAAGTTTCGGTTCTTAAAGAGAGACTCAACGGCGGTGATTTTTACATTCGCGGCGACGAGCCTAAGCTTATAAGTATTTGCGGGATGATCGGCTGTGGCAAGACAACGCTGACTGAGAATCTTGCAAAGGTTACAGGTGCGGCAGCTTTATATGAGCCTTACGACAAGAACCCGTTTTTGTCTAAGGTTTATGCGGGCAATGACGATCTGGCTTTGGATTCGGAGTTGTTTTTTCTTATCAGCAGAGCTAATCAGCTTAGTAAGGAATCGCTGAAAGCAGGCAGTGTTTATGTCAGTGATTATATTTATGATAAAGAACCTATATTTGCGAGCAAGCTTTTAGATGCTGACCAGCTTGAGCTTCAAAGTCAGATATACCCATTGATAGCGGCGAAGACGGTTTTGCCTGTGGTCGTTGTTTATCTGAAAGATTCGGCTGACAATTGCCTGGAGAGAATCCATCAGAGACATCGGCCTTATGAGCAGCAGATTAAGCTGTCATTTCTCGAATCGCTTGGTGCAGACTATGGCAAGCTGATAAGAAGCTGGAAAGTATGTCCGGTTATTGAAGTTGACAAATCCGGTTTTGACTGCACGAATATTTCTGATATAACTAAATTAGCAGAAACGCTAAAATATTATATAGGTTACGAGAATTTTTAAGATGGAAATTACAGGCAGTATAAAGCAGGTTCGCAGTTGCGTTAAAGCTGTTCGGTCGCAGGGCGAGTCTGTAGGGTTTGTGCCTACGATGGGGGCTTTGCATGCTGGTCATGTTTCTTTGATAAAAGCGGCAAAGCAAAAGTGTGATTTTGTCGTGGTTAGTATAT
>JAGLTN010000620.1 GCA_023135255.1 Planctomycetota bacterium | reverse complement strand
AAAATATTACCGCAAATTGCATTGCTCCGGGATTTATTGAAACGGAGATGACCGCAAAATTGCCGGATATCGTTAAAAATGCCGCAAAAGAGGTCATCCCAATGAGAAAAATGGGGTCAGTCAAAGATATTGCAACAGCTATAGCATTCCTCGCCAGTGAGGACGCTGGTTATATAACCGGTCAGGTGCTTTGTGTCGATGGCGGTATGGCAATGTAAAAAAAAAATAAAAAAATATTTGTAGTGAATCAGTTTAGCAGGTAATATACCTGCCAATATAAAAAGTTATTAAAAAAGATTCATATTTTTTTAAGGAGAAACGCAAGTGAGTCTTGACGAAAAAGTAGTTGAAGAAAAAGTAGTTGAAATTATAGCTGAACAAATGGGTGCAGAAAAAACTGATATTACTCGTGAGACTTCGTTTATCAACGATCTTAACGCTGACTCACTGGATACTGTTGAGCTGGTAATGGAATTTGAAGATGAGTTCGACATGAGTATACCAGACGAAGAAGCTGAAAAAATCCAGACCGTTGGTGCTGCCGTAGATTACATAATGAAGGTTGCTGGTTCTAAAGATTAAGAGTAGCTAATGACTAATAAAAGACGAGTAGTAATAACGGGCTTAGGATGTATCACCGCCTTGTCTGAAACAGTAGATGGTCTGTTTGAAGCATTGTGCGAAGGCAAAAGTGGTATTTCAAAAATTGAATCTTTCGATATTACCGAGTTTGCAACACGATTTGGTGGAGAGATCAAGAACTTTAAAGTGAACAACTACGTTGACCATCGCGAGGGTAAACGAATGGATCGTTTCACCCAATTTGCAGTGGCAAGTGCTATTCAGGCGGTTAAGGATAGCGGTCTCGATTTTAGCAAAGAGGATGTCACCCGGGCAGGTTCTATAGTCGGCACCGGCATTGGCGGAATCATGGAAATCGAACACCAGCACAAAAGACTACTCAAAGGAGGTCCAAAGAAGGTATCGCCTTTCTGTGTACCAAGATTGATGGGCAATGCTGCAAGCGGTAATATCGCTATTCAATTTGGCCTTCAGGGACCCAATTTTTGCGTAGTCAGTGCTTGTGCTTCCGGCAGTCATGCTATCGGCGAAGCGTATTGCAATATCAAAGCCGGAAAATGTGATGTGATGGTCACGGGAGGCAGTGAAGCTGCTCTTTCTCCGGTTGGGCTCGCATCATTTTGTGCTTTGAAATCTTTAAGTACCAAAAATGACACACCAACAATTGCTTCCAGACCCTTCGATGTTGACAGAGATGGATTTGTTCTTTCTGAAGGTGCGGGTGTGATTGTACTTGAAGAATATGAGCATGCCCAAAAACGTGGTGCAAAGATATATGCCGAGCTTCTTGGTTATGGTGCTACAGATGATGGTTGTCATATCACCGCCCCGCTTGAAGATGGCAGTGGCGCAGCAAGGGCAATAGAATTAGCTATTGCAGAAGCTGGTGTGAATAAAGACCAGATCGACTACATAAATGCACATGGAACAAGTAC
>JAGLTN010000062.1 GCA_023135255.1 Planctomycetota bacterium | reverse complement strand
GTATAATAACTCACAAAAGACGGCTCTTAAACACGATGAAATACGGAAAGTTTTTAGCCTGATAGACAACCATCTGCCCCGCCGAGAGGCAATGGCAGTCCTTCAGCGATACCACTATGACCTGACCATTACCGAAGCCGCAAAAGCAATGAACATAAACAAAAGAAGTCTCTCACGTTATCTTTGCGTAGGACTGAAAAAACTGCGAGAGGCAGTTAGTGCTTAATACCTGATGTATACCCTTGAAGGGCAAGAAATGTCCGCGAATAAAGCCATAACTTGTTATTTTTAAGTTATCTACACGCAGGGAACGATGAAACTTTTCCAGTTGAGCTATTCTTTCTTTTGACAACGTATAATCCTTTAATGTACAATACTGTTCATCAGGCGCAAGGTAGTCTTTGATTGAAAAATACGGGGTTTTCCAGGCGCTAGTTGTCAGTTTTCAAATGGATGTTTTTTGGAGATTCAATTATGAGCGAAACGACAATCGGCCGGCGTGCGTTTTTGAAACGTTTGATAGGAGTAACTGCCGCCTGCGCCGGCACAGCCTCTTTGCTAAATGAGGATGCATTGGCGGCATCGCATTTCAAAAAGGGCAAAAGGCGCCCTAACGTTATTTTAATACTGTCCGATGACCAGGGAACTGTGGATGCGAACTGTTATGGGGCCGATGACCTTTATACACCCAATATTGACGCTTTGGCCCGGCGTGGTGTTCGATTTACACAATTTTATGTTCCCGCAGCAGTATGTACACCGTCAAGAGGTGCATTGCTTACGGGACGCTACCCTTTGCGTAATGGTGCCGGCGATAATTTCAAATCGCTTAAGTCAAACGAGATTACGATTGCTGACGTATTTAAGCAAGCAGGTTATCGTACCGGGATTTTCGGGAAATGGCACGTCGGCGATGCTATAGATCAAGGCCCATTGAGTAAAGGTTTCGATGAATTTGTCGGATTTCGCGGCGGATGCTTCGATAACTACACACACTCAGGTTACGATTTTGAGGGTAAGCTGGTTTGTGGTTGTAACGATGGTGGCTCTGGGCCAAATGCAAATGGTCATGATTTGTGG
Organism: Planctomycetota bacterium; assembly: GCA_023135255.1. GTDB lineage: Bacteria > Planctomycetota > Phycisphaerae > Sedimentisphaerales > Anaerobacaceae > JAGLTN01. Next base: position 1,431 of record JAGLTN010000062.1, on the reverse strand, counting down.
CGAGGAAAAGAACGCTTGCACGAAGAAGGTACTTTTTTTCCGGATATAATGGTACGCGAAACAAACCGCTTTATAGAGGAAAATAAGGATAAGCCATTTTTTGTATATGTGCCTTTTAATGTTCCGCATTACCCTGAACAGGGCTCCGAGGAATGGAAGCATATATATAAGACCAAAGGGATGACTATGCCACGGTTGTCTTATGCCGCATTTTTGTCGACCATGGATGATAAGATCGGTCAGATACTGGACAAAGTCAGACAGCTGAACCTGACTGAGGATACGCTGGTTATCTTTCAATCGGATCATGGCTATTCCACAGAAGCCCGTGCCAATGGCGGCGGTGGCAGCTCGGGTATCTTTCGTGGAAACAAATTCGAAGTCTGGGAAGGCGGAATTCGTGTCCCTTGTATTGTTAGCCTGCCGGGTGTGATTCCTGAAAACCAAACTCGTGACCAGGTTGCTACCAGTATGGATTGGCTTAGCACCTGCGCTGCTATTTGCGACATTAAGCTGCCTGGCCTTAGTCTTGATGGTAAGAATATTCTTCCAATTCTGAAATCTTCAAAAGCTCCGACGCCTCATAAGATACTTCATTGGCAATGGAAAAATAAAACCACCAAAAAATGGGCAGTGCGTGAAGGAGATTGGAAGTTAGTCAGCCAGAATGGTCTGTTCTTAAGCAATATGGCGGTGGATCCTTCGGAGACGAAAAACCTGGCATCAAAGCATCCGAAAAAAGTAAGTCATTTATCGAATCTCCATACCCAATGGCTTGCCAGTCTCTAACAAAACCAGCCACAGAATAAAAAATACTGCCTTATACATAATTGTAGGCAATACTGGTAAAAATCTACAAAAAAGTGGATTAAGATTCCGTGGCAAGTTAATAGCAGAAACACTTAAAGCCTTTATTGACATAGTCTTAAGAACAAATATAAAGAAATTTAATAACTGGCACAGCTATTGCTTATTAAAGTTAAAACTTGTGAAGCTGATAACCGGTATCGGCTAAAGAAATTGGTATTAAGATATAGTTTATACCCTATAAGGGTAGTAAATGTTCGCGAATAAAGCCGTAACTTGTTATTTTTAAGTTAGTTACCCGCGGATAAGCGGTAAAATTCGATTTGGATCAGTATATTTACCCGCGGACAAACTGGACACAGAGAGCCGCGATAGCGAAAATTAAATTGGAATCAGTATATTAACCGAAAGTAAAAATGCAGGAGAAAGCAGAAATGAGCCAATCTTTTGAATCAATTACAAGCCTGTTCGGTTCGAATGTATTCAACGAAGCTGTAATGCGAGAAAGGCTTCCAAAGATAATCTTTAAGTCCTTGAAGAAGACTATTGACGGTATGCAGGGTCTTGAGCCTGAAATCGCTAATGTTTTGGCCAACGCAATGAAAGACTGGGCCATTGAAAAAG
>JAGLTN010000619.1 GCA_023135255.1 Planctomycetota bacterium | reverse complement strand
ATATCCTGCATATCTTTGTAGTGCTTTTCAAGTCTGGTCATCAGGGCTGTGAGCTGCTTGTAAGCTTTCGGCATAATCTTTAAAAGCTTTTTCAGAGGCAGTGGTGTTCTGATACCAGCAACAACATCTTCGCCCTGAGCGTTCATTAGGAACTCGCCATAAAATTCTTTCTTACCGTTACTTGGGTTACGAGTAAAGCATACACCTGTACCACAGTCGCTACCGATATTGCCGAATACCATTGCCTGGACATTAACAGCAGTACCCCAGAGGCCTTCGATGTTATTGAGCTGACGGTACTTGATAGCTCTGTCGATCATCCATGAACTGATGACAGCACTGATAGCAAGCCTAAGCTGTTCTTTGCCGCACTGTGGGAACATTTCGCCAACGCTCTTTTTGTAAACAGCTTTGTAACCGTCAACAACTTCTTTAAGCTGATCTGCCGTAAGGTCACTATCAACTTCAACTTTAGCTTTCTTCTTAGCCTTGTGAAGAACAGCTTCGAAATTCTCATGGTGACAACCCATTACAACATCGCCGAACATATCGATAAATCTACGGTAGATGTCATAAGCAAATCTTGGATTGTTAGTCTTCTTGATAATGCCTTCAATTACATCATCATTAAGACCAAGATTCAAAACTGTGTCCATCATACCTGGCATAGAAACAGCAGCACCGCTTCGTACGCTGACAAGTAGAGGATTCTTAGGATCACCAAGCTTAGCTTTCATAGCTTTTTCCAGCTTAGCAACATTCTTATCTACTTCTTCAGCTAATCCACTGGGCCATTTTTTGCCGTTCTTGTAATATTCATCGCAAACTTTTGTAGCGATAGTAAAACCTGCAGGAACGGGGATACCGAGACTTGTCATCTCAGCAAGGTTTGCACCTTTGCCACCGAGCAGTTCCTTCATGGTCGCGTTGCCTTCGGCTTTTCCATTGCCAAAGAAATATACTCTTTTTTCTGCCATCTTAATAATTCTCCTTTAAACCATTATACTTCATCCGTAAAACTTAGCTCACCGGATGTTTTATGATATTTTCGAACTTGAATTTGAGCCTAAAATCACAATAACTTAAGAAGATGCAATATATTGTAAGCAAGGCTATATGTCAACGATTTAACCGTTCTTAAACGAAAAAATAAAGAGAGAATTGTGTTTAAAATCGCCCCAATTTGTCAGAGTATCATATCCTAATTAAAAACAGGTATCGAAATATCTACTAATATTAAAACATACCGGCAAAGATAAGGTTATTTTTTGCTGTCAAAGACGTTCTTTTGCTGGAAATTCCTGAAATCATGGTTTGCCGGAATTCATATAGAAAAGAAGTGCTTTGCTAACACTTTTAGAACAAAAGATATGCTAAAAACAAACGAAAATTAACAAACAATCGCAATTATGCCGGCGATATTTCAGTTGCTGCAAACATTATATGTACAAACTCTTACCCGTTTTAAATGGGAACTGCCTGCGAGTTTTTTAGTTTCTATCAGCTTGGCGCCTTTGGCCTGCATTTTGCGGAAAGCCATTTTTGCTTCCTTGTTATCATGTGAACCTACAGCATCGTATACGACTGTAACCTTTTTTCCTCTTTGCAGCAATCCGAGCGCCATAGCTTTTACAGTCTTTTCAGCGGTTGCTCCGATCAATATAAATTCACAAAAATTGATATCGCTTAGGAGTCTGTCAATTGCTGGTTCTTCAAATGGGTCATGGCCCCTTTCGTGAAGAACCAGTTGTTTATAGTTCTTGAAAATTTCCTTGGAAATATTTATATTGCTATCAGCAGCAAAACTTATTCTGTTATTAAGCAGAGTGTATCTGACTTTTTTGTGGCCTTCGGTGCCGTCAAGACAGTAAGGGGTATAACCTGTACCATTCGAGTAAACTTCACAGGTAGAGATCACATGAACTTTTCTGCTTCTTGCATAAGCCATCACTCTGCGAATATTTGCCAGTACTCGCCTGTGGTTTCTTACCCTTGCGATACCATCGGAAAGGAAAAGATCCTTTTGAGTGCTGACATCAATTATAATCTGTCTATTTCTGCGTTTTATCAACCGACGAATCATATTGGCATCCTTTTAAAAAATTACCAATTCAGTCCTATAACTTATACGTTCCAGAAAAGCTACAGTTCCACTTTCTCTTATCGAATAGCTTTAAGAGGTACTTTAATACTAATCCCAATTAAATTTTTCG
>JAGLTN010000618.1 GCA_023135255.1 Planctomycetota bacterium | reverse complement strand
ATGAATTAGTCGGAATAATAAAAGGCTGTAAAAATGGCGATAACGATAGTTTTTCGCAGCTTGTTGACTTGTACTCCAAACGTCTTTATGGCTATTTCTACCGGTTATCCGGAAACAGGACCTTAAGTGATGATCTGCTGAGTGAATTATTTGTTAAATTAGTTAAAAAAATAAGCTCATATAAGGGTGGTTCGTTTGATGGATGGATTTTCAGGATCGCATCAAATATTTTTACTGACCATTTAAGGGCTAAGCAAAAACAGAAAAAGTTAATAGAAAATAAAGTTTTGATATTAGAATCTGCGTCAGTTGGGTTGAAATATTCTGACAGACACACCCTTGACAAACTTCAGAGGCAGCTTGATAAACTTGATGAAAAAACAAAAGAGCTTATAGTATTGCGATTTTATTCAGGGCTTAGTTTTAAAGAAATTGCTCAGATTAGAAAAGAGCCTATCGGAACAACCTTGTCGAAAGTGCATCGGGCTGTAGCAAAGTTGAGAGAATTAATGGTGGAATAAAATGAGTATTAAAAACCAGGACAATCTTGATAAACTGTTGAGCACATTTATGAACTCTGACAGTGCGGGCAAAGCTGCTGAAAATTTCAGGCAGGCCGATTTGATCTTTGAAAAATATAACTCAGCTGCTGAGCCTGATTCAAAACTTTTGGCAAATATTAAAGCGGACATCGGCCGAGAACTTAACCACAGCAAGGCTTCTATAGTTAAAACTGCAACGCTAAGGTTTGCCGCGGCGGCAGCTGTTTTTCTGATAGCGGCATCTGTCTTCTTTATGATGAACCAGAATGATCCACAGCCGCCGAAAAATCAGGCAGTTGCGATGGTAACTGATTCAGCTTCAACTGAAAGCATCTGGGACAGCGAAGATGTAACAGCTAATGACGCTCAGTACGAGACTTTCGAGCAGGAGATTGAACAGCTCGAAGCTGAAATTGTGGCAATAAAATATGAAACCGATTCTACCATCAACGGCGAATCCGAATTAACGGAAATTGAAAACGATTTAATAGAAATTCAAAGTAACTTCTGGAAAGGATAGTATTATGAAAGCGAAACATATTTTTATCTTTGCATTACTGGCATTTCTCGCAACAAATATAATAGCAGCGGAAAAAGCGGAAGATATAGATTTTGAGGATAAGCCTCAAGCCCGGAAACAACTAACCGAGGATAGAATCGACAGGATGCTCGAAAGGATCGCGAAGAATAATCCTGAAGAAGCAGAAGAGCTTGAAAAAATGCGTAAAGAAAACCCTGATATGTTCATGAAAGAACTACATGAACGTATTATGCAGGGACCAAAACGAAGGGGTAGTAAAAACTCGAGTCGCCGTCCGGAAGGAAGCAAAGGCAAAAGAGATGGCGGCGGATTCAGAGGTCCATCAATGCATGAGGTGTCAAGAGATGGCGGCGGGCCCAGAAGTGAGAGATTTGCCCAGATGGAGAAGAAAAAAGAAGAATATCTGAAATGGCTTCAGGAAAATTACCCTGATGAATTTGCAAGGCTTCAGGAATTAAAAGAAGAAAAACCTGAGCTTTATTTCAGGCAAATGATGGTTAGCGGAAAAAAGTTCGGCAGGATATTTGAGGCTTCCAAAAGTAATCCTGAACTTGCCGGCATACTCAAAGAAGATATGGCTTTGAAACAAAAACGTCAGGAGCTTATCAAGCAGATATCTAAAGCTAATGACGAAGAAAAAGCTGAACTGACAAAACAACTGGAAGCTGTTATAGGCCAAAGATTTGACCTGATCCTGAAAAGAAAGCAGATCGCCTATGATAAGCTTCGCCAAAGGCTTGAAAAACTCAAAGAAGAAGTTAAAACAAGCCAGGATGAGGTAGAAAAATGGAAAGACACCAAGGATGCTAAGGTTCAAAAGAGAATAACGGAACTGCTGAAAAAATCAGAAAAGTTCAACTGGGAAAACTAAATGAAGGATTATTTTAAGCTGAATAAGCTAACCAGTTGTAAATGGATAAATTTGTTTGAGGTTTTTTATAATCGCAAAGACCAGCCCAAGCGAAGCTGGCTGATGTGTTCGAGGAAGGACAGACCTATAACAGATGCCGGCGTTGCCGATGCAGTGGTAATCATTCCTACAATAAAAACCCAAGCAGGCGTTCGGCTTGTGGTTACAAAAGAATTTCGTGTGCCTATATGGGATTACGAATATGGCTTTCCCGCAGGTCTTATAGATGACGGTGAAGATATCGCTGAAACAATTAAAAGAGAGCTGAAAGAAGAAACCGGCTTAGAGTTGGTTAAGATCGGCCATATAAGCAAACCTGTATATTCCTCAGCTGGGCTTAGCGATGAAAGCTGTTATATGGCTATGGTAGAAGCCAGGGGCGAAATTTCAAACCAATACCAGGAACCATCGGAGGATATCGAAACAATTTTGATGGATGTCAATGACATAAAAGCTCTGCTGGAATCGCAAAGCAAAGTAGCTGCAAAAGCATGGGGCATTTTGTATCATTACGTCAAAATCGGAAAAATAGAATAAAAAAACTGACAGACATGCTCCGTAAAAAAGCTCTTGGATAAGTTGGATAATAGCAGGGTCAGTTTTTAATCACGGTTCGGGGGAAAATATTTCGGCTTTTGGCCGATGGAGTCTTGCTTGAAGGCCTGTTTCATTAAGGCCTGTCCTTGTTCGCTGTTTACGCTGTACCATTCGGTGTCATTTGGTTCACAAATTAGCCTTTCACTGTTCCATGCATCAATTGTTTTTTTCGTAACGTCTTGTTTCGATTTGCGAAAAAGCAGTTCATATTTTTTGCCCTTCTCGGTCATTTTTTCGAGATAAGCCACGAACATATCCGAATCGTTAGGCTCGGCTGCAAAACTCAGTACATATGCCAATACGCCAGCGTGCTCACCGCTTGGCAATCTTCCGGAAGGCGCCTTTATAGGCGGAATCTTGTCTGCATTGTCAACGAAAAGCTCGCCTGTATTGAGATCATAAAACCACGCCTTCCCTTTCGTTTTACTTTCTACTAAAAGTTCGTCAGATCCAGATGCAAATAATACCAACATAAAAATAAGCACACAGCCGCATGTAATACCAATAACCCATTTGCGATCCAGGTCATTCAACCAATCCCGCAAGCTAAGCCCGTCGAGATTGACATGTTCAAGCTTTTTTTTAATTTCATATTTTAACCATTCTGGCAGCATCGGATTCTCCTTTAATCACACCCCTTGAGTAACTTAGCAAGATATTCCAAATCAGCATTATCCTCATGCACGGGATTGCTTGGCCACAACTCCTCCTCGGCAAGCTTGACTGTACGCCAATCTTCATACTTCCAATATTTACAATGGCCATCAGCAAAAGAAATATTGCACCCTCCGCAATGTCTTTGGGTCACGAGTTGATACTCTCTCCAACAACGCTTCTTAATTCCTTTTTTTGAACCCCAGCGCAGGGTCTCTGCTACACTATATTGAATCGGAAAAAAACTCCAAGCCAGCCATCTTTTCCCTGTTTTCGCATCAATAAAAACAAGCTTTTCAGAAGGCCTTGAGATATTAGCAATATCATTGAACTGCCATTTCCTGTAAAGATCTGCCATTAAAGGCTGCCCACCCATAGTATTGGACATCGAATAACTGCGAAGAAATTCGTCCGAATGCATCTTACAATGATAAATATCGATATTTTGCACATAAGGCCACAAAACTCCTTCTTTTATTGCGATTTCACTGTCTCCGATATGATTAAAATAGTATAGCGTTGGAGCACTTGGTCCGCCAAGAACCCAATGCGGCCGACCGTACCTAGAAGGGCAAGGCAGCCCATAATCATAGTCGATCCAACCGGTATCAGGTGAACAAAGTTTGCCGTCATTGTCGTGGGCATACATCATCCAACTCAGGGTAAGCTGACGCATATTACTCATACAGTCCATCCGATTAGCTTGCTCACGAGCTCTATTTAGCGAAGGCATCATAATTGACATTAAAAGCGAGATAATCGAGATAACCACAAGCAACTCAACGAGTGTAAAAGCACCAGACAGCGTCTTTTCGTTGCACCTATCTGAGTTATACCCCCAATACGACATTTTGCCCTCCAGACTATATTTAGTATAAACATCTACTATGTTATGCTATCCTGTAACTAGTAGCAAGTCAAGGTTTTTTTACAAACTTTTGGTGTGTGCTACAATATATATAACTGTCAAAAATCATGCTTTCTTTATAATATTCTTAGAAAAGCCAGGCAGGTTATATTTTTTTTACAATTGCTCCCGCCAGAAAATAACAACCTAATGCGATTATTGATACATTAGTAAATCCCAGTGAAATTGCAAGCAAAGTCCCCCCTACCGCAGCGATGACAGAAGCAAATCCATTTATTCCCAATGCCCAGGGAATTAAAGGCCTGCTGTTTAAGCCTAATTTTTTTATTGCAAAAGGAAAAGGTATACCCATAAAAAATGCTAAAGGAGCTATCATCAGAAACGATATGACCAAACGAGCTGTAAAAGAGTATTGCACCATATAGCTGAAAAAGAATCTCATTGCTAATATTTCCAGCAATCCAGTAACGATGATTGCAGCAACTGCGATATATATCGAATAAACCATCCACCCCGAATATTTCAGGCTGAAAATTAACTTACAGGTCAAAGCTCCGAAGGCTGAGAACAGCAAAAAACTCAAAATAGTAACAGCGATCGCCCAGACCGGATGGCCTATCAGTAATGTCATCTTCGCAATAAATCCCATTTCTAAAAACATATAGCCCAAACCGACCAAAAAGAAATAACCAAAAGTCGCTAATTTCCCCTGGGTAATATTTTTTATTGGTTTTGCTATTGCAATCGGCAGCAGAATTAAAATTGTGCTTGCTAACACGGCCTGAAGTAACGTTATGACAAGAATAAGATAGCCCCATTCAGAAAAAACAAGCCATTGCCCTTTAACCGACCTGATTATATAAGGCAAAGAACTGCACTTGAAAAAATCATAGTAGTAAGGCCTGTCATCTGTTGCGGGGGCAATATTATAAGCATAATCACTAAAAAAATGTTTAAAATCAGGCGACAATATTCTCTCGGTATACTGATAGTATACCGGCTTATCGAGTTTATGAAAAATATTAACGTCTTCGGCATTGATATCAGGCAAATGCACAAGATCGAATCGGCAGCGTTTGGCGAATTGACGTGTCTTTGCAATTTGAGACTGCGAAAAAGGTTCAGCTGAAGCAAGTATAGTAGCTGTTGCCCAGCTTCGTATCATAATTATATGTTCTTTAGGCTCTGCCACACCACGGTTAAGCAAAGATTTCTTTACGGTTGCAAGAACCTTGAGACTGTCGCGGGGAGGACTTTTTAATGTTCGGGTTAT
>JAGLTN010000617.1 GCA_023135255.1 Planctomycetota bacterium | reverse complement strand
TTACGGATTTATTCGCGGAAATTTATTACCATGAATGGTATGATTTATTGTTAAAAAATTACGGTGTAGATAATAGTGACTTCAAATTCGATATGCCAGACTCTGATAGTTGAAAGCAATCCGCTTATTGTGAGCTTGATATGGCATGACATGTTAGCCAGGCTCAAAGAAAAGCGATACTCCAAAGACGATATCTTTTCAATACACCTGGCAGTAGAGGAAGCCTTTATAAATGCGGTAAAGCATGGCAATAAAATGGATATGGATAAAAAGGTCGAATTTTGCTACCAGATAGATGACGAAAAAGTCGAAATATCCGTGAAGGACCAAGGCACAGGCTTTAACCCCGATCGGGTTCCGGACCCGCGTTGCGGCGAGAATCTTTTCAAACCTTCAGGCAGAGGGCTCTTTCTTATACGTTCATATATGGACGAAGTAAAGCATAATGACAAAGGAACTTGTCTTAAAATAGTAAAGTATAAAAACACCTCACCATCAACACCAAAAAATTGTAACACTCCACCTAAGTGAAACAACATTCACCCCTGTCACAGGTCGCTGGGTTCACACAACCAACATTTCCCCCCCCACTTTTTTTAACCTTTTAAGCAGATATATTGACACTATCTTACTACCTTGAGCCTCCTCTTAATTTCAAGCACACAGATGCAGACACATGAATATAATCAAAATCTAATTCCCATATCCGATCAATACAAGCTATTTCCAATTATGCTTCATCAAGATAATTCATAAAATTAGACCTCTAATTTAATCGCACCAGCAACCATCTTATAACAATATGGAATATCATCGCAAGGTGCTTTATATGGTGCTGCCATACTAACTGTTAACAGGCAATCAATTTTAAAATTGAGATTTTGGTGTCTCTCATTAAAAACAGGGTCTGTTACTTTTAAATTATGCTCGCTATTGTAGTCAAACCTTGCATGTGGTTTACCAAAGTAATCATTGAAGTGGACTGCTACCCGTATAAGTTGCAATGATCTCCATTCGTTTCTTGGCATATTCTCAAAAATTGCAGGATTAACTCGCTTTGTATTACTATGCAGAAGTGGCATTGTATCCCCTACATACTGTAAAACATCATCGATACTTAAACTACCTATATTGCACCACCGTCCCCTATTTAATAATCTGTTTTCTGGCTGACAACCTAAATTATCAGTAGCCCCTCCTATGGGTATCTCAAGAATATCCAACAATTTTGGTTCATGACCATCAACAAGCCTCTCAATTCCGATAGCTCCTTCAGGGCCACGTCCTATTGGTCTCACCCATTGCCCTGTATCTAAATCAACACCTGCAATACAACGTCCTCCACGCTTATACGAATTAGCTAAACAAACAATTTGAGCCATTTCCTCTATCCTCCTTTTAAATCATAAGTGTTTTATTGTTATTCCCTCAATATTTTTTTTACAGTATTCTGCCAAAAGTCGTCTATGGCACTTTTCAGCTGTTGGTTCACTGCAAAGTAAGCACGCCTTATTCAGTTCGATATTATCAATTTCATTTTCAACACTCCGTTGTTTCAATAATTTTTTGTAGTCTAACTCATACTGACCCCACGTTATTTCCCTCTTTTTGTATGCGTCTAAAATATCTTTGGTAGGTGCAAAATCAGGACGGTGGATATAATCTATGTTGCAAATTTTTTTCAAAAAATATTTCAGATCATTTTTTTTTGTAAATCCAGCTAATTGCGAAACGTTATTTAATCTAACATCAATCAATACCTTAATATCATTGGCCTTTAATAACGAAAAAAAAACTTGTGCACTTTTTTTGGCAAAACCAATCGTATATAGCGTGGGTTTAGTATTCTGATCCAATTATAGTCTCCACATTTTGCTTATAGGTTATGTGTTCCTCTTGTTTTCCATAAGCTTCTGCTACTCTTTCCTGAGCTGCATTTTCTGAATCAAATAAGAGCGGTTCCAATTTAAACTTCTTTTGGAGCTGTTCTTCCATCTGGCTTTGATCAACCACCTCTGTGTCACTGATAATGTGCTTTACATCTATTCCCTCTTCTTCGAGAACTCGGGAAATAAGAATTGTGCGGTGGCAGTCTATAGGATTCTTTTCTGAGCACATTATTGCCATCAAACACAATTTACTCTCACCATCTTTGAGTCTGGTAATTCCCTGTTTAAATAACTCAGTTTTTCTTAAAAGATCAAACTGCACTCGGCCGCCATAGTAACAGGATGAATCGTTTGGTCTGGCTCCAAGTTCTTTGCCTAAGAATAAATACTGAATTCCGATATTTTTCAGGGAATCTTTAATATTCTCTCTATTGAATTGCGGGCAATACTTGCTATATGGTGAAGAACGTACATCTACTATAAAATCAATACCATAGCTGGAAATAATTTTAATGAAATTATCAATTTCATAATTAGAATGCCCAACTGTATATATCATAATTTTGTCACCTTAAGAAGTTTTTGGCATTGTGATCTGGATTTTACTGCTTCGTAAGCGGTATAAAACGAGCTTAAATTTTGCTTTTTTAAGGTACTTCATATTATTCGTTCACGCCTTACACACACAAGTTTCGTAGGGTAAGCAATTCTCTCTACACATTCCCGACTAAACCTCTTCACCTCAAAACTGCCAACTTCTTTATAAATGCTTATTTTGCACTTTTAACTTTTAATTACTTAAGCTAATTATATCCCCAACCACATAAAAGACAAGAAAAAATCCTTTTCTTCCTGGCCGCAAATTTCGCATTTGCGAAAAACCTGACCCACCACAAGGCCTATCTGCCCCCAAAAATTCCGTCTGTAACGATTATGCCGATTACAGCACCATTTCCCGACAACCAAATTTACATTTTTCGTCATTTCCTGATATTTTTCATCATTTCTTGATATTTTTCGTTATTTTTCGTCATTTCTTGTCATTTCCTGTCATTTCTTGATATTTTTCGTTATTTCTTGTAATTT
>JAGLTN010000616.1 GCA_023135255.1 Planctomycetota bacterium | reverse complement strand
ATGCAATGTCAGATTTGTAAAAAAAACGAAGCAACTATACATTTGACAGAAATCGTTGACGGCATCCGCAACGAAACGCATATTTGCCAGAGCTGCGCCCAAAGCGAGGGTATTATAGTTAAGAACCAGATGCCTATAAACGAACTTCTTAGTAATCTGCTCGCATCTCAGCCAGCTGATGATGAAATGTCAGGTTCGTTCGACTCGACTAAGGAGTGTCCGGATTGCGGTTTTACTATAGATCATTTCAAGAAAGAAGCTCTGCTCGGATGTCCTAATGATTATGAAGTATTTGAAGAAGAGCTTAAACCACTGATACAAAAAGCTCAGAATAATAACATCAGTCATTGCGGCAAAGTGCCTTCAAAGGTGCCTGTGACGAATAAAAATAAAATAGAACTTAGTAATCTGCAAAAAGAACTTGATATTGCTGTGCAAAAAGAAGATTATGAGCAGGCAGCGATGTTGCGCGACAAAATTAATGTTCTTAAAGAAAACAGCAATCAGCCTGATTCGTAGATAGCTGAAAAAATATGAAACTAACAGACATCAGCAACGATATTAATGAGTGGTTTGACGGCTCAGGGCCTTTGTCTGATATTGTAATATCTTCAAGAGTCAGGCTTGCGAGGAACCTGACGGGGCATAAATTTTTCTCCAGGTGCTCTGTAAATGAAAAACAAGAGATACTTGAAGAGCTCAAGGGAGTAATTCTGCCTTTGGATATTGGTGATGAGATCGCATATATCAATATCGACCAGACCGATGAGCTTAAAAAGGATTTCCTTATTGAAAGGCATCTGATAAGCAGGAACCATGCTTTCAATAAGGGGCCTCGGGGTGTTATTGTTGCCCATCGAGAATTTTTTACCGCGATGATCAATGAGGAGGATCATCTCAGGCTGCAGGTTTTAAAGGCAGGCAGTCAACTTGGGGATTGTTTCGAGCTTATCAATAAGATCGATGATATGATCGAGAAGAAAATTGATTATGCATTCAGCGATAAATACGGGTACCTTACCGCATGTCCTACAAATTTAGGGACAGGTATCAGGGTATCGGTTATGCTACATTTGCCGGCTTTGAAAATGACCGGCCATATTGAAAAGTTTTTAAAAGCTACAAAAGCAATGAGGTTGGCGGTAAGGGGGCTCTTTGGTGAAGGAACCCAGGCTATCGGGGATTTTTATCAGCTTTCCAATCAGATAACTCTTGGTATTTCAGAAAGAGACATCATATCACAATTTCAAAACGAGATTATTCCTGAAATTGTCGAATACGAGGAGGTTGCGCGAAAACAGCTGCTTTCTAAAAATTCTGATCTGTTGGATGACAAGATATCAAGAGCGATGGCTTTGCTTAAAAACGCAAAGCTTATCAGCTCTCAGGAGGCATTGTTGCTTTTGAGCCATATAAGGCTTGGGCTGAATATGCACAACAAACTGGGGGCTTCGACGCCTGCGATAAACGAGTTATATCAGACAAGAGGCAATGCTAAATTTGCAAATCCGATCTCTGTAAAGACAATTAACAAGCTTTTTATGCTGACGCTGCCGGCACATTTGCAGTTAAATTACGGCAAGTTGCTTGATCCTACCCATAGAGACATTTTAAGAGCTGAGATAATTCGAAAGGCTCTTAACCAGCAAAGCTGACCTTTCGACCTGCCAAAATGGCATAGCCGAAGATCGTCAGCAACCCGAATGAAAACCTAAAGTCTTTTTTCTTAGGCACTTACAGCTAAATCGCCGAAAAGCAGAACAACTGGCACGCCTTTTGCGTGTTAAAAAAGCAATGTTATTATTTTTTGCGTTTGGCAATAAGACGAAAGGATTTTAAATCATGGCTAAAATAATTGGTATAGATCTCGGTACTACAAATTCGGTAGTAGCTGTGATGGAAGGGTCTGCTCCGAAAGTGCTGGTCAACTCTTCCGGCTCAAGGCTTACTTCTTCTGTTGTTGGTTTTACCGATAAAAGTGAGAGGCTTGTAGGTCAGATCGCTCGGCATCAGCAGGTTACTAACCCTGAAAATACGGTTTTTTCTATAAAGCGTTTCATGGGCAGAAGGCATGACGAAGTATCTTCTGAGGAAAAGATCGTTCCTTATAACGTTATCGGCGGCAGCGAAGAGCTGGTCAAGGTTAAAGTGCATGACAAAGAATATACGCCGCCTGAGGTTTCAGCGATGATCCTGCAGGACCTTAAGAAAACAGCGGAAGACTACCTCGGTGAGGAAGTTACCGACGCTGTTATTACTGTTCCGGCATATTTTAACGATTCACAAAGGCAGGCGACTAAGGACGCTGGTAAAATCGCTGGGCTGAATGTCCAGAGAATTATCAATGAACCTACCGCAGCAGCTTTGGCTTATGGTTTGGAAAAGAAGAAAAATGAAAAGATAGCTGTTTTCGATTTCGGCGGCGGCACATTTGATATTTCAATTCTTGATATTGGTGACAACGTCTTCGAGGTTTTGAGCACAAATGGTGACGGCCACCTCGGCGGTGACGATCTGGATGAGGTATTGATCAATTATCTTGCTGACGAATTTAAGAAGATTGAAGGTATTGACCTGCGTCAGGACCCGATGGCACATCAGAGATTAAAAGAAGCGGCTGAAAAGACTAAATGTGAGTTGAGTTCCCAGGTCGAATCTACGGTCAATCTGCCATTTATTACAGCTGATGCTTCCGGGCCTAAACATTTGCAGATAACTATCAGCAGAAGTAAGTTCGAGTCGCTGGCAGAGGCGGTATTTGAAAGACTGAAAGAGCCCTGCAGAAAAGCAATCGCAGATGCTAAGCTTTCCAATAGCGAAATCGCAGAAGTTCTGCTGGTAGGCGGTTCGACAAGAATCCCTATGGTTCAGCAAATCGTTAAAGACATCTTCGGCAAAGAACCAAACAAAAGCATTAACCCAGACGAGGTAGTAGCATTAGGTGCCGCTATCCAGGGTGCTGTTCTTGCGGGCGATGCTGGTGTAAAAGATATTCTGCTGCTCGATGTTACGCCTCTTCGACTTGGTATTGAGACGTTGGGTGGTGTTATGACAAAGCTTATTGAAGCTAATACCACTATACCGACCAGCAAGAAGGAAGTCTTTTCGACCGCTGCCGATAGTCAGACCACCGTCGACATCCATGTCCTGCAGGGCGAGCGAGAATTCGCACGCGACAATCGCACACTGGGCCGGTTCCAGTTGGCGGATCTTCCGCCGGCACCGCGCGGCGTCCCGCAGATCGAGGTTGCTTTCGACATCGACGCCAACGGTATTTTGAATGTTTCTGCAAAGGATATGGGCACCGGCAAACAGCAGTCCATTGAGATTAAGTCCAGTTCGGGACTGAGTGAGGTCGAGATTGGGAAGATGACCAAAGAAGCCGAGACTCACGCCGAGGAGGAC
>JAGLTN010000615.1 GCA_023135255.1 Planctomycetota bacterium | reverse complement strand
GTTGGTGTCGGCAGTGTTCGAAAGGCATATTTCTTTGATCTGAATCCAAAGACAGAGAAATTAGAGCGTGAGTTTGGTTTTTCAAAACTGCTTCATGAAGAAGGAGACATTTGGGAAATCGAAAAGCCTTATATGATCGTTTATAAGGACGACCTGATATGTTCTATAACAGCTGATTTTGGGACAGTGCTGCTGGAAAAAGAATCAGCCAAACCAAGCCCGAAAGATGCAACCTTGAAAGGTAACGTGGTTATCCACATTGAACCTAAGGCTTCTTCCAGGACAAAACCAAGCACGATCTATCTTGACGAGGTAGTGTTTCTTGGGAGCAAATCACAGTTTTCTACCACAGGGCCTGTTTATTTTGTAAACCCCGATGCTGAGATGAAAGGTGTGGGTATGGAGCTGATTTATAATCAGCAGCTTGAGCGTCTTGAAATATTAAAAATTGTTAAACTCAAAACATTGAAGATTAAAACGAATTCGGAGGCGTCCTTATTTTCCTCGAACAAAGAGGAAGATGAAAAAACACCTGTTAAGCAAGACAGTGAACCTGCCAAAACGACAGCAAAAAAGGTTGAGACTGCTTCACAGAAGAAAGAGGCAGAAACAGCTTCTCAGGAAGTTAAGAAAACAGCGGGAAACATAGAAAAATACAAATGCATTCTGAATAAAAATGTTGTTATTGATTGTCCGGAACAGTTGATCTTTGCTGATAATATAGTTATTGATAATATAAAGTCAGGGTCATCGAAAGATAAGGAATCGCCGAAGAAAGCGGAACCTGTTGAACCCGAAAAACCATTAGAGACGCCAAAGCAAGCTACAGTTGCTGCCGGAGAATCTGGTGGGCCTAAAGTGGTGCAAGTGCCAAAGCCAGAGGATGTTTTCAGTGACAGCAATGATATTATAGTTGTTACATGTGATGGCAGTATCGTTTTTGTGCCTCGCGATGCCGAGTTGGACATTGCAAAAGAGGCTATGAAAACAGCCGAGGTTGCAAAAAAGGCTGTTCCTGAAAGGTTTGAAGATAGTAATGATTATCGCGCAAAGTTTCTTGCTGATAGTATCCATCATGATGTAGATACGGAAAAGACGATTGCCAAAGGTAATATTCAGTTGCTTTTCTATCACACCGAAAGAGTTGACCCGAATAGCGATGAAAAAATAAAATTACCAGTAACGGTTTCAGCCAATGATAGAGTTGATTTCCTGCCTTTGAGTAATCAGGTTATATTCACAGGTGATTGTCTCTGCAAAATGACCAAACCCGAACCAGGTTTCCTGCAAAGTTATAATCTTTCGGGCAATCGGATTATTATTGATCTGGAAAACAAAAAAGAAGATAATGAAAAAGTTTCTGATACCGGCATAAAACATTTGCAGGCTGTTGGCGGAACTGTCAGGCTTTCAAGCGTTAAAACCGCAGATGCAAAACAGCTTGGCGGTGTTGAGATAAAGTGTCGTCAATTTGATTATACTACAGTAGATGAAGTGATAGTCGCTACCGGACCCGATGGTATTATTAAAATTGATAATTCAAATATTGCAATGCCGCAGGGACAAACCAAGACTGTAGCATTGAAAAAGCCTTGCTGGGCAATCGTGCAGAATTTTCAAAATCTGAAACACTCGACAATCACTAATGAGCTGAATATCCGCTCTAAAGCGAACGATACGCTGAGGATCGATTATATTCCTGTCGATCCGAATAAAGACGATCAGCATGTTCTCGCTACCGCTAACAGCCTTGATGTGAAAATGACAGAGAAGTCTGAGCTTTTGACCTTGCATGCTTTTGGCGGTGTTACTTACGATGAGCAAAAGCCTTTGATTAGGAAAAAAAAGAAAAGCAAACCAATCTATTTCGAGGCGGATGAATTCATATTTGAGTCGATCCGGTCTTTGATAACCGCTCAGGGTACACAAGAGAAACCAGGCAGGATTAATAACTCTCCATTTGAGGTTATTAAATTCGACCTTGAAACAGGAAGAGTAATAAAAGCGAAATTTGAAGGGCCTCTGATATTCTAAAAATTAGTTTTTAAAACTAAGGGGCGGTCATATCAGCCGCAGAGCTTTTGAAGGTCATTAATTTTGATATCCGCCAGGTTTTTTACGGTCATTTCCGCAAGTGGTGCAAGCTGGTCATAGTCATAAGAATTCGTTACCGCTACTGTGTGCATCCCCGCAGCTATTGCAGCCTGAAGCCCCCAGTGTGCGTCTTCGATGACAACACATTCGTTTGCTTTGATTCCTGGGTTTCGTTTTGCGTTTAATCTTTCTAATGCCATCAAAAAACCGTCAGGTGCGGGTTTGCCTTTCTTAACCTGATCTGCTGAAACTATTGCCTCGAACATATCGGCAAGCTTTGCATCTTCGAGGATCAGCATGATCTCGGTAAGCAGGGCACCGGAACATATTGCCAGAGGGATATCGTTTTGTTTCAGCATGTTGAGAAAATCCCTGACACCGGCGATTATACATCCTTCTTCTTTAGCAAGATGTTCAAACAACAGATTCTTCTGTCTCATCATTTCTTCAACAGAAGGTGCGTTATCGTTTAACAGTTTCTGTTGTTTGAGCATTGTAAAAACATCATTGTCGGTCAACCCGAGAAAATCTTTGTAGTAACTTTTTTTCTCTATCTCAAAGCCGAATTCAGACGTAATCATATTAAAAGTTCGAAAGTGCAATATTTCCGAATCAGTAATAACTCCGTCGAAATCAAATATGACAGCCTTGAGCATAATATACTGGTCCTAATTGAATTTTTCCGTTTATCCGCGGGTATCCCGATGTATATCGGGATCTTACCCTGAAGGGTATACAAATTCTTACTCTGCTACGATCGGTGCTACCATGTTCTGGTATTGTTCGAAAGTAGTTTTGTCGCCGTTCTTTATGGTTCTCGTCAAAGCTGTGATCTTAGGAGCATTTTTAGTTATAAACCTTCGAGCGACCATAGCTTTTCTATCTTTCATGGAAATCGTTTTTTCAGAAGCTTTGCCTCCTTCATCAGAAACAGCGATCTGCATATCGACTTTTGTGCTTGCCTGGTCGCAGAACAAATATCCAATGATCAGGTCGATAGCGATATCGACAATTTTTCTTCCGCAGAGGTCCATATAGTCATTGCCGTTTTCTTTAATAAAGGCGATAGCTTTTTTCATCTGCTTAGTGCCTTTGGCGAGCAATTTGAGCAAATCTTTTAGCTCTGGGTCGTATTCCTTCTCAGCCATTTCTGTCAAGAATTTTTCCGCTGTTCCGCTGCAAACACCTCGAATTGATGCTACGACCTGCAGCTGTGATGTGCCTTCGTAGATCGTTGTGATCCTGGCATCTCTTGCAAGTCTTTCGCAGGCGTAGTCTCTCATGTAACCGCTGCCGCCGAGTACCTGTATCGAATCGTAAGTTACGGTGTTGCTCATTTCGGAGCAGTAATACTTACACATAGGAGTCAGCATTGCAGCGAGTCTTTTGTATTTTCTGAACTCATTCTTGAATTTTTTGGCCAGGCCTTTATCCTGAGGCGGGTTTACTTTATATTTTGAATAATGCAATGCACAGTCGACAACATAAGATGTCTGGCAAAGAAGTGTTCTTCCTACTTCGATATCGATTTGCATATCAATAAGCATATCTCTTACTGCCGGCAGTTTCTCGATAGCTACGCCAAACTGTTTTCTGCTTGCAGCATAATCACGAGCAATATTGAAAGCAGCCTGCGCAACCCCCATTGATTGTCCACCGATTCCGAGACGTGCACCATTCATAAGTGCCATGACATAAGTCACCAATCCTCTCTGGCGTTCACCGACAAGTTGGCATGGAGTATTATCGAAGAATATTTCGCATGTTGGTGAGCCGTGAATGCCAAGTTTGTCTTCAATCCTTCTGATATGAACAGTTGGTCCTCTGTCGCAGATAAACAGACTTAAACCAAGTCCTCCGCTTCTGTCAGACTCGCTTCTCGCCAGGACCAGCAACACTTCTCCACATCCGTTAGTGATAAATCTTTTTACGCCGTGCAAAAACCAGTTTTCATCTTTGTCCCGGAAAGCTTTCAAGTTGACAGCCTGCAAATCAGAACCTGCGTCAGGTTCGGTTAGTACCATTGCGCCGGTAACTTTACCCGCGGAGAAATCATGCAGATACTGTTGTTTAATTTCCTCAGATGCGAACGCATTAATCGTCTCACCGATTCCCTGCAAACCGAAAATATTCATCAATGACACATCTCCCCTTGAAACGATCTCGACTGCCATTGAGTAAACCAGGTTTGGAAAGTTTAATCCGCCGAATCTGTGAGGCAGTGTAAATCCCATAACCTCAGCTTTTGCCAGTTTGTCAAGGTCCTCTGCTATGCCGTCAGCATAACTGACTGAACCATCTTCATTGAGAGTGCTGCCCTGGCGGTCTACGTCTTCAGCTCTTGGAGCGATAAAGTCACCGCTAAGCTGGCCTATAGATTTCAATACCATTTCATAGTTTACAAGAGCTTCATCTGCATTTGCCGGAGCAGAGTCAAATTCCTTTGCGAATCTAAAACCCTCTTCAAGTTGTTCAGCAAGCAGTTTCGCATCAAAATGTTTGAATAAAAATTTTATGTCATCATTATCAGTATAAAAGTTAGCCATCACTTAATCCTGTGTTTTAAGAATTCTGTTTTATCTTTTCTTAGATTTTTTCTTTGACCGCTTTGATCATTTTGGGAAGCACATCGTTAAGGTCGCCGATGATTTTATAATGTGCGACATTGAAGATCGGAGCCTCGGGGTCATTATTAACAGCGATGATCTTCTGGCTATCACTCATGCCAGCCTGGTGCTGAATTGCGCCGCTGATACCGACAGCAATATAAAGACTCGGTCTTACTGTTGTTCCGGTTTGTCCGACCTGGTGGTCATGGTCAATAAAACCAAGGTCAACAGCCGCTCTTGTCGCACCGGCAGCACCACCAAGGCTGTTTGCGAGGTCCCAGATCAACTGAAAGTTTTCTTTGCTTCCTACGCCTGCACCGCCGGCAACGACGACTCTTTCAGCCTTGAGATCGACCTTTTTGGCTTGTTTATGTTCCTTGAGTATTTCCAGAGGTAAATCTATCTGAGAAATGTCAGCCTGCTCTTCAATAATTTCACCGTTCCTTTTGGTATCGGGGACAGGCATCGGCATAACACCTTCTCGGACAGTAGCCATCTGAGGCCAACGATCATAATTAATGATAGTGGCGATGATATTTCCACCAAATGCTGGTCTTACCTGGAAAAGCAGGTTTTCGTAAACCTTATTTCCTTTGGATATCTCATGGTTGCCTATCTGCAAGTCGGTACAGTCAGCCGTCAATCCTGCTTTTGTAGCGCTTGCTACCCTTGGCGCCAGATCTCTTCCGGTTACTGTTGCACCATAAAGCACGATCTGAGGCTCATATTTATGAATAAGGTCATGGATCACTTTTGTATAACTGTTTGTCTGGTAATGCTCGAGCAGTGGGTTTTCAACTACATAAACCTTATCTGAGCCATACTGTATAAGTTTTTTTACCATATTTTTAACATTGTCACCCAAAACGACAGCTGCGAGCTTAACGCCGAGCGTATCTGCAAGATGGCGTCCTTTACTCATCAGTTCGAGAGGCGTCTCTTCCAGTTGTCCGTTATGTTGTTCGGCAAAAATCCAGACTTCACCTTTTTTATTTACACCAATCATAAATCCATTTTCCTAAGCTATAGTTTTGTCGATTATTAGTTCGTGAATCATTCCGGAGATTCCCAATTCTGTCGGTTCAACATCCTTGCTCTCTTTTGCTGCCAGAACAATACTCTGGATTCTGTGAACCTTTGTAGGTGAGCCGTTTCTGCCGCACCATTGCAGGTCAGCTTTGAGGAAATTGAGGTCCCATTGTTTTATTAATAAGCCTCTTTTTTCAAGCAATTTAATTTTTCTTTCTGCCAGGTTGTTAATTGTCTTTTCGTCAGCATTAGTATTTTCAGCTTTAACCTGTGCTATAATTTCTGCCGGCGAAAAAGCTTTTTTGTATTTCATCATTTTCTTTGAAGCTGCAACTCTGGGCTCGTTTGCCTCACCGACAACCGTCAAAAGTACGGGTAATTTACATTTTACCTGCTGGAAACCATTACCGATACTTCTCTTTGCGGTGATATTTCCATCGCTTAAATCTTCAAGCTTTTCGACATAAGTTATCTGGGTAATGCCAAGCTTTTCTGCCAGTTGCGGACCAACCTGGGCGGTGTCTCCATCAATAGCCTGTCTTCCGCATAATACAATATCATAATCATGTTTTTCTACACCACGACTAATGATGTAACTTGTTGACAGAGTATCACTTGCAGCACAGCCTCGGTCTGTTATCAAAATTGTTTCGTCAGCGCCTCGATACAGCGATTCCCGCAGAACTTCACTCGCTGTCGGAAGCCCCATAGTCATTACTGTAACCTTGCCGCCGAATTTATCCTTTATTTCCAGAGCCAATTCAAGAGCATTCAGGTCTTCCGGATTGAAGATTGCCGGAAGCGCCGCACGATTTACCGTACCGTCTTCATTCATTGCCTGCCCCGTAATCCTTTTAGTGTCAGGCACTTGTTTTACTAATACAACACAATTGTAAGCCACCTATGGTCTCCTTATCGCTCATCAAAAAAAATAATCACACAACCACGACAGTTTAGCCAAATCTGAATAAAAGTCAACCCAAAACCTTATAGCATTGTCAATAAGGGTATTATAGGCCTTTAACAGGCTTATGCGTTATTTTCCCCAAATTCAAAGTTTTCGGATAACTATCAGCCTCCGATTAAATTGTTTTAAGCAGACTTCGGACAAAAACATTTAAACACTGAGCAATAAAAGGTCGATTTATAAACCGTAGGCTATACTTATTGGTCTAAGTGGTGTTTTGTGAGCAATTTAAGAAGTTTTTCTTTGACATTGTTTTTTGGAATAGCATATATTACTAGATTAAGGTAATTTTTTAATTCGTTGCCTCCTTGGTTTTAAGGAATATGAGTATCATTAACGAGACCAATTACGATACTATTTTTGGTAAGATAGCTGTGGAGCAGGGCTTGTGTACTAATGCAGAGCTGCGTCGTGCTGTTGAAGAGCTTAAGTCAAGGCACAAAGTTAACCCTATAATGCTCAGGGATCTTATGATCGATCTGGGTTATCTCACACCTACCCAGGCAGACAGGCTTCGTGCAGGCATAAAAGAAAGCAAAGCCGTCGCACATCAGATACCAGGTTACAAAGTTCAGGGTAAACTTGGCGCAGGTGCAATGGCAGTTGTGTATAAAGCGCAGCAACTAAGCCTGAATCGTACAGTTGCGATAAAAGTGCTGCCTAAGCGTTTCAGCGAAAACCCCGAATACGTTGAAAGATTTTACAAAGAAGGCCAGGCTGCAGGAAAACTTAATCACAATAATATCGTGCAGGCTTTCGATGTAGGTGAAGCGGGGGGCTATCACTATTTCATAATGGAATATGTTGAAGGCAAAACCTTATACGATGATATTGCCGCAGGGAAGATATATTCCGAACAAGAAGCGATAAATGTAATAATCCAGGTTGCTCACGCACTGCGACATGCTCATACCAATGGTTTGATCCACAGGGATGTTAAGCCTAAAAACATCATGATAAATAAAGACGGCATAGTGAAACTTGCTGATATGGGTCTGGCAAGAGAAACTACCGACATTGAAGCTGCAAAAACAGAAAAGGGTAAAGCCTACGGCACCCCTTATTACATAGCACCAGAACAAATAAGAGGTGAAATGGATATTGACGGTCGGGCAGATATCTATGGTTTGGGTGCAACTTTCTATCACCTTGTTACCGGGCGAGTGCCTTTTATGGCTGATGACCCCGCTGAAGTTATGAAAAAGCATCTGAAAGAACAGCTGGTTCCGCCGGATCATATAAATACGTCGCTGTCTGCGGGTATCTCTGAAGTTATAGAGATCATGATGGCAAAACGGAAAAAGGATCGCTATAACGACGTCGAGGAGTTGCTGATAGACCTTGAAGCTGTAAAAAATGGACAATCCCCTCTGCGGGCTCACAAAAGGTTCAATGTTTCAGACCTTGAACGGCTTGAAGTCGGTGAGATTATCGAGACTCCGCGAAACTATTATGACGAAGAAATTATTAGTCGCTATCGAATGGCTGTAATGGCTCTGGGTGTTGTTGTCCTGATAGGGATACTTATAATAGCTGGTATGATAGTACTCTAATACATTTTGCGATAATTTCTAAATTACTTTTCGCATATATATCCAACAAACAAAAAAAGCCTCCATTACTTTTCGCAATGAAGGCTTTTATATTTAATTTTTAGCTATCAACTACGCATGTTCTTCTTTTTCCTTTTTATAAGTTGCAACGATCTGCTGTTGAACAT
>JAGLTN010000614.1 GCA_023135255.1 Planctomycetota bacterium | reverse complement strand
TTTAGTAATTATTATCAGTTCTATACTGATCCCAATTGAATTTTTCCGTTTATCCGCGGGTAAATAACTCAAAGACAGGAAGTTATGGATTTATTCGCGGAAATTTATTACCATCAATGGTACAATACCAGATAACACTACGATGCTTCCTTTAATATCAATTACACGGAAAGGATGAGAAATGGGAGCAAACACTCATTATGCAGCAAAAAACAAAGGTTTCGCACTATTATTTCTGCTTTTGGGCGTAATCGTGATGATAGTAGGCTATTATTTGGTAATAAACCCTAAGCCCAGCTCTGATTCACTCCAGGCACAAGAACAAGAGCCGGAAAAATACCCCTGGGTAGAAAAAAACCGCATAAAACAAGAAACAGAAGATATCCGCAAGCCCGAACCGGAACAGCCGCAAATCGAAAAAACTACTATATACGAAGCTTTACTTAAAAAAGACAATGACGAACGAGGCTTTGTGCTGATAAAAGTAGACCCCACAGGTCTCGTAGAAGTAAGATGGGCTGGCTCATATATGACAGCAAAACCACGCATGGAGTTCCAGGTCATTTCATCATCCGCAACAGGAAACATCGACCCCTCGAAAATATATGAAGACGAAGTCGACATCGACTACGAAAAACTGTACATTATAACTAAAGGCCGTTTTTCAATACTCGAAACAAATTACGAAAATGGAAAAATCAGAAAAACCAGTGGCCTTTTATATCTGACAGGTTGGCTCGACAAAAAGCAGCAAATCAAAGGGTACGTATCTATCACCTCTGACAAGAACAACGTAAAAGTGTTTGATTACATCGCAGAAAAAACCAACATAATATCTCTGCCGAAAAATGTATCCTTTAAAGACATAATCAAAATGGGATTAGGAAATTAATACAAGGCTGCAAATTCAATTATGGTAAAAACATCGAAAATAAAAATAAAAACAAATGGCAACTGTGACATTATCGACATAACCGACCAGACCCAAAACGCTGTCAAACAATCTGGTATCTCTAACGGCGCAGTAACCGTCTTCAACGTGGGCTCAACCGCCGGCATTACAACAGTAGAATACGAACCAGGACTCGTCAATCATGACATAGCTGCTGCATTTGAAAAGATCGCACCGGAAAATGGAAGATATGAACATGAAGAAACCTGGCACGACGACAATGGTCACGCACACGTCAGGGCATCCATGCTGGGGCCATCTTTAACGATTCCAATAACAGACAACCAGCTAACCCTGGGCACCTGGCAGCAGATAGTCCTCATCGATTTCGACACACGACCAAGAACAAGAACAATAATCTGCCAGATTATCGGCGAAGCCAAATAACCCCGATCTAATACCTGCGATCCATCGCAATAAAAATATATTTTTTCTTGCATAAAACCTCACTTAAAGGCTCAAAACCCACCTACAACCAATTAATTTCGGTTTTTTTCACCCAGCCATTTGGCTATCCACAAAATATTAATGATACTTATTACAGCCATATGTATTGGTGGCGCAGGGGTTCTTTAAACACCTGCGCCGTTGTGTTATTAATTAGTGAAGATTTTAGAAAAGTTTTTCAGGAGGTTTGGAATCATGAAGTCAGTCAAAACATTAGCAGTAATTTTAGCAATCTACGTTTTCGCTTTACCTCTCCAGGCAACCACTATTGTATTTACCTCTGATGGGGTGAACCTAAGCGAAGGCAATTATGGAACATCTATGCTGATAGATAATTTCATACAAGTCAGCGCACTAACAAAAATCACACTTGTTGATTCACAAACAGGAACGATATACCTCGACAGCGACAAGGGTTTAGGCGTTCAGACTTCAACCGCAAGAGGTTCCGAAGGAATCTCAGGTGGAGGCAGGGATCAGGATGAAGCCTTAATATTTGATTTTATGCAAACAGTGGCTGCAAGCTCGATCGTCCTCGGTTTATACGATTACAACCCAAATGATGATGACACCGTGCTGACTCTGACACTTAACAATAGCAGTGAACTCTCATTTACAAAAAGTCATCAGAACTGGAACAGTGCAATAACTTATCTTGGTGGTGAAAAAACAACTATAAACTTTGGTGTATTGCTCGGCGAAGGTTTCGGTGGAAGTGCCGCAAGAGTCTCTGTCATGGAACCAACTGGCCATGTATATGTCAACTTACTTGGAGCAACTACATCAACTATCCCAGAACCTGCAACAATGCTGCTGCTTTGCATGGGAACTTTATTCTTAAGCAAAAAACCGTCTCTAAATAGAAAACTATAAAAATTCTATATCAGCAAAAATTACCAGATAGTCTATAAATTAAAAATTTAAGACCCCTACAAACAATACAACCGCTTTATCTAAAAGGTAAAGCGGTTTTTTTATAACAATCAGCAAATAAACACCCTCTTAAAAAAACAAATCCATAAAAACAAAGCTTAAACCATCTAAAACTCAAAATAATCTTGACTAAATTAACATATAAGCGTAGTATTTCAGGCATGTTATAAAAGAACACAAACCTTTTAGGGACTATTGTTATGGATAACAAAGCAAAAAAAACGGATTTATGGATTTTCGTCGTAGCGATTTCTCTGCTGGTACTGGTCGGTTGCGGAGCACCTGAGAAAAAAAAGAAACAGATAGAGCCTTACGAACCACTATCTGAAATAACTCAGGATTCCACAATTAGTTCATTCACCGAGGCATTTTCCTACGGCAAAGTCGCTGTCGAGGGCTACGGAATAGTCGCGGGCTTAAACGGCACAGGCTCCTCCGAGTGCCCGCCGCAAATAAGAATATACCTGAAAAAATACATACTCAAAAATGTACCCACAAGCAAGTTGGACATAGACAAATTCATTGACAGCAGCAACACCTCGGTTGTGCATATTTACGGAGTTATCCCGGAAGCAGTCTCCAAAAACCAGTATTTCGACCTGCAGGTAAATGCTCTGCCCGGCTCACAAACAACATCCCTCAAAGGCGGCTGGTTATACGAAAGCGACCTCAAAATCGCCGGTAGCTTTGGAATTACACTAAAAGTCCTTGCCGATGCAAAAGGTCCCGTTTATATAGACACTCTCGGCGATGCCATAGGTGATGAAAAAACAGGGTATGTCCTCGCAGGGGGGACCGCACTACAGGGATACAAAGTAGTCTTAGCTCTAAGAAAACCTGACTTTAAAATTGCAAGCCTGGTACGCAACCGGATAAATGAACGATTCGGAAACAACATCGCAAAGGCAATCTCACAGGGAA
>JAGLTN010000613.1 GCA_023135255.1 Planctomycetota bacterium | reverse complement strand
CCCGGCAAAGGTGAAAGTTCTTTTGCTCGTTATCGCAGCCTTAGGCTTCCTCTCAACCATCCAGTGTTTTGAGCAGCTTTTTTCCGGCAACGATATGGCCATTCAGCAGTACCAGCAGGATCCCGAAAGCATGCTCAGACCGTTAGGCATAACCAAAGGCACTTTCCAGCACTTCCTCTTCGAACACCGAATATATTCCAAAGGCGTCAAAGGTTTTTTCATGACCAGTAACTCTGCAGGCTCTTTTTCAATACTCGCATCTTTCGCAGCCTTTGCGTTATTTTACAATAGCTTAAAAAAATTCAAAGCTGGTTTAATAAACAGAAACCTTTTTCTCGCCGCCGCAGTCGCATTTGTTGCTGTTCTCGCAGGGCTATTAATAACAAAAAGCAAAGGCGCACTCGCATCTGCTTTTTTTTCTGCTTCAATGTTGGCTCTCTATTTGAAATTCCCGAAAATAGTAAAAGCCAACTCCAAAAAAATAATCATCTTAGCATTATTAGTTTTATTGCTCGCAGGCTCGGCGGTAGTTTACTATGGCCAAACCCACGATACATTACCAGGCGGCAACTCAATGCTCGTTCGCTGGCAGTACTGGAAAAGCACCGTCCAGCTAATTGCCGATCATTGGCTGGTTGGTGTCGGCCCTGGTAATTTTGCTAATTACTACACTCAATACAAAATCCCCGCAGCCCTGGAAACTGTTGCGGACCCGCATAATTTCATCCTGTCAATATCAGCACAGTTCGGCATCTTCGGGCTTTTAGCATTTTTGGCTATGATATTTTTCCCAATAAAAAAAGCTCTCTCAAAATCAACTTTGGAACCTGTTGAAAGTTCGGGTCGGGAAAAATCAGCTAAAGCTTCGTATATTATTTATCTCGTGATTCTCTCTGCCGTTTTGCTTATTGTCAGACCGATACTTTTAAAAATCGACACCGCCTCGCAGGATGCTGTCGTGGTGATTTACGTTATTATAGTTCTCTATGTTATGCCGGTGCTGGTTTTTGCGATGGGTTTTTTTATGTTTGCCTGTTCGCAGAAAGACAATGCTGTCGAAACCGACTCGGTGACATCTGCTGCGATTTTTTTCAGCCTGATCGCTGTCCTG
>JAGLTN010000612.1 GCA_023135255.1 Planctomycetota bacterium | reverse complement strand
AGGTTGCAGATGCAATCAATAATGCACAGGCAGGGGCTATTATAGATCAAAGTGAAGAACAAGTGCGAGACGCTCATGCTGAACTTCGGCAAAAGACCTATCAAAAAGCCATTAGCCTGCTGGATAAAAATCAGCAGGCTTTTTCCCCCTCGCAGGAGCCATCCGTCACTAAGATGGAAAAATAAGGGCAGGCAAAAAACTTCTCATATGACTATTAACGGGCGTCTGGAATTTGCTCGGACAGTTTTTTGGAACGAAGATTGTGGTACAGTCGTTCCCATGGATATTCTGCTTGGCATAAAAGCAAATAATCACAGTCTTGGCACTCGTGAAATATGTTGCAGGGAAAGTCTTAACAACGCTTTTATTCCAGCCAGTGAGAATATAAAACGTTTAGCCCAGTTGGATATAAGTTCAAGTGTAGTACGCCAGATAGTAGAGCAGCAAGGCTTTCGGCTGTTACGAGCCCAACATAAGAATCAAACACACCCTGGGTTTAAGGCTGAGGATTGTACAGATAAAACCATAATTACCGGCACAGATGGCGTGATGGTTCCTTTGGTTACTCAGCAGCAAAAACTCAGGCGTAGAAAGACACAGGCGAACAAACGTAAAAAGGAAAGACGTAAAAGTACTGCCAAAGCATCTCGTCCGTGTAAAGGAAGTGATGGGCCATACAAGGAATTCAAGATAGTTGCTTTTTATGATAAAGATAAAACTCATCAATATGTTATAGGCACAAGTGGCAACCATAAGATTGCTGGTCGTATAATGCGTCAGATTGGTCGAAGGTTGGATATATCAGATGCCAAAAGAAAATATTCAGTAAGTGATGGAGCGGCCTGGATACTCAGGCAATATAATGTTCAGTTGCCGATGCTTGATGAAAACCTACTGGATTTTTATCTCTTCCGAGACCATGTAACCAATGCAAGTCATATACTGTTTTGTGAAGGCAGCAAAGAGGCTTTGAACTGGAAAGAAAAAATGATGGAGGCTGTCAAAAATCATGGTTCACTGGTGATGCTTGATCGTCTGGGCCAATGCCTGGCAGAATTAAAAGACGATGAGAAACGAGGCGAACTGGAAAATCTGCGAGACTATGTTGGCAAACGCATATCAATGACCGACTATCCCTATTTCCTTGATTGCGGCTATGATATAGGCTCCGGGCCCACCGAATCGTTCTGTGGCTGTTTAACGAAACGGCTTAAAGGCTCTGGAATGAGGTGGGACAGAGACAATGCCGAATCCGTAATGGCCTTAGCCAGCATATATTACAGCAATCAATGGGATAAATATTGGAAATCAAAGCACAAAGCTGCATGATCGCCAGAAAAAAAACTCGCACACATAATTTCGTTTACGAGACCACTCACAGGATGCGTGTAAGCACCTGCACTACAATGGTTTACGCCAATAGCGATTTTGGTGTTTTTGAGATTTGATTGGAATACAACTCATGGAAGACAAACGAATTATTACAAAAGAACATATTTTCGCAATCGTGTAAAAACTATCTACACCAAGACTGCGCCTTTGAGCTACGTTTAGTTTTCGGTTGTTTTACGGTTCATCTCATAAGTGTGAATTTAGTCAACTCATATCGATAGACACAATCTTAGCACCTGATAGTTTCACAAGTGCCTTACCCTCTCTCATGGCCTCTTTACTAACACCCTGTAACAACTCATTTGGAATTTCGATTTTGCTTTTACCCGATCTAAGTTCCTGCTGTATATAATTTATAAAAAGTCGGTCATTTCCCTGGCCCATTTTGACAATCTCCTATGCACTAAAGTTTCATTTTCACACAAATCCTGAAATTATTCTATGACATACGTTTGCAGCTTATGCCAGAATCGATGCCTTGAATTCTTCTTTTCGATCAGACCCCGTTCTTTTATCAAAACATTAAGATAGCCGCTTCTTTCCCATAGTATTCTCAATCGAAACGGCACTAACCTTTCCTTCCCAATCGGCCTTAGTTTCAATCCAGCTTTTTTCTGAGCAACCTGTGCTTCAGGCTGAGATAGGTTAGAAAATTGAAGGTATGTCCTGTTTGCCAGGGTTTTACTTCTCATAATAACATTGGTCAAAAGGTCTGTTCCCGCAACAGTTGATTCCAAGCCTATTTCATCAAAACCATCCAACAACGGCAAGTACGGTGGATTGCAAATGGCTATATCATGGGGCTTGACCAATGAATCCAAACCACCGGTAAATAAGCCCGTGTTTGTCTTAAAACTAATATGTTCACGGTTATTCCTATTCAAAAACCAGTTGGCTGTCCCATAAAGATAAGGTGTAAGAAGCCAATCACTAAGTGTAATTTCTGTGATATACGGATTACAACTCGCAGCCATAATCCCCCAAAAGCCAGTTCCAGAGCCAATGTCAAGTACGCTGTTATATCTCTTTTTGAATAGCCCATCGGCCTCCATGGCATCTATCATATAGAATGAATCAATAGAAGGCGGCCACAGTTCCTGTCCACTCCGCCAATAGAATTCGATACCTTGGTACCTTATCAACACATAACCGGTTGAAAAACGACGGTCAACTTCTTCGCCTAAACTGTGAGAATGAATAGGACATTTGAAATCATTTTGTTTAGTCGACGGTGTATCACAATGACAATCCCAAAGCAGTTGCGGCGATTTTACAGTCAGTATCCCATCAGGATTACAGTTATATGAAATTTCTTCAAAGTCTTCAGATACTTCTATCACCAATCCAGGTTTCGGCAATCCCCCGATAAAAGCATTTCGTTTAATTGAATCTCGCATCCCCCGGTCAATTTGTTCGATATAGATTTTTCTTTCCTGTAGGGATTGAGAAAGTAAGCCGAGATATGCGTGTTCAATTAGACTCTTGTTAGCATGCTTATGATCTCGAATTAAAGGCAAAAGCATTCTGTCAATTTCACGAAACTGTTCTGCAAGTAATTCAAAGTTAATCGCCCAGCTTTTCTGCTCAACTTGATTCTGCTTACCCTGAAGGCTATCAAGAGACATGTTAAAGGCTTTAGCTATTTTAATAAGGGTGTCATCATCAAAGCGTTTTTGTTTGCTTTTTGGGTTTTCAATTTTCTTAAGGGTCTTCTCGCTGACCGTAGCTTTATCAGCCAAACACTCAATACTAAGATTAGCTGAATGACGAAGCGATCTGATTCGCTTTTTCATCTCCAGGGTAACTATAGTTCCCCTGCCGGCAACTTTCCCGTTCTTTCCTTTTGTTTCCATTACTTGCTCTATCACCGTTTAGGCAAAATCATTATTTTGATAATTGAGTTATATGTTTTAGATCTTTGAAAAACGAAAAGGTAGATCACGACCTCAAAAAGTATTTTATCAGAGGTCAGCATATTAATCAAGACCGGATATTATTAGTGAACTTATCGATAAGTTAAATGTGGATAGTTGAATATTAATTTTTTTGAAAGGAAAAGTCATGAAGAAGTCAATGAGTAACAAAATCGTTTGTGTTGGGAATTTTAGTGGTCCGGATATTGAAGAAGGTACGTTCCACGAAGAGGATACAGTCACTGATGTCAGCCACAAGAGCAGTAAACAGCAATGTCCCTGTCGTCCCGTTGAATCTCATGAAGCCAAAGCTTCAGATGATTTGAATGAGGATAATGAAAAGGACACCGGCAACAACGATTAATTCTTAACCTCGGCGGGCTGGTAGCAACCTACCAGCCCGCTATTACACAAATAACGGAGGTTTAAACATGAACACGAAAATAGTAAAAGGAATGTTTTGCAGCACAAAAAAAATATACCGCTCGAAGAATGGCAGTCATTACTTTACATTTAAATTTATTGGTAGAGTCAATCACATTGACGTCTTTTGCGCTAAGCACCCCTCATTCAATGGCCAAAGCTCTAATCCTCGCAAAACGCATTTGTTCCATTCAGGGAAAGTATGTTTTATCGCAGGACGTGAACCTAAAACACAGGCACGTGCGGAAGAATTAGCTGCTCAATGGGCTGAGTATTTTTTGGATTACCGGCAAACAGGCAAGGTGCAGAATTAAACAATGAAAGGCATGAAGATGAGAACCAAAAAACATATATGCTCAAGTGTTTGTCATAATCAACGCTGTATAAGCAGTAGGAGCAAATTAGTAAAAATGAAGAAACAATTAGGGCGTTTCATTAAGCAACGGAAGCAACAGCAAATGCCGGTAGTAAAAATAGCACATAGCGTTTACAAGGATATCCTATTAACGATAGGGGCACGGCCAGCGGAAAGCGGAGGAATTCTCTTGGGCCCTGTTGGCACTAATGATGTAACAGAATTCTTTTTTGACGACGGCGGCAGTTGCACAGGAACAACTTATAGCCCTGATTACGTAACCTTAAGGCAAAAAATGAAAAAGGAGTGGTTACCTGCCGGTATCGACATGAAGGGTTTTGTGCACTCGCATCCCGGATCCTTTGATCACTTAAGCAGCGGTGACATGATCTATATAAACAGGCTACTAGACAAGAATGATGATATGACAATGTTCGTTGCTCCAATCGTGATACCATCACAGTACCGTTTGACTCCCCTGGTTGTCCTAAGAGACAAGCCCCGAGTAGCATGTGAAGCAAAGTTTGAATTTTTCTAGAAGTGACTTCGTAACATAGATTTCAAGTGTACTAAAAAACATAATCACAAATTATTTTGAAAGGACTAAGAGATGGATTTTAACAGAATAGCCCCAACAATCGATGTCGAAACAATGCAGCAATCTCATGTAACAATTATAGGCGGTGCCAATGGCTTAGCACGCGACCTTGTCCACTCAGGCCTTGGTGCCGTAACGCTGGTTGATTTTGACCGGATTGATACAAGCAATCCAGCCCGGCAAGATTTCTATTCCACAGATATGGGAAGGTATAAAGCCGAGGCAACCGCAGATATCTTGCGTAAAATCAACCCGGAAGTTCAGGTTGAATATTATACGCATGATTATTGTGCGTTATCTCGACAAGAACATGACAATCTGTTTAGCCAAACTGACTTGTTTGTCTTTGCTACAGACTTCTTTCCGGCACAAGCTCGCGGAAACATTGAAGCCTTGCGGCTGGGCATACCAGCAATCTGGATTGGCCTCTACAAAGGCGGAAGAGCTGGTGAGATTGTTTATTCTGTTCCCGGCAAGACCAATGCATGTTATCGCTGTATTTGTGGCAAAAGATATCAAGCGTTCCATCTTGGTAGAGCTAACGTTCCAAGTGCCGGCGGTACGATTCTTGATCTCCACTTAGTTGACGCCATCGTCGGTCAAATTGCTATCGGCATATTGACAGATGGAGCAGATAATCGAATGGGCAAACTTATAGGAAAACTTGGTAATCGTAATTTCATGCAGGTTAAGATTGATCCCGATTATCGCCTCGGCGACAAGGATATTTTTGCCAAGTACCTCGGTGATCATCCAGCTAACTTTTCCTTCACAACCATTGCACTGCCGATGGAGCGTGACGAGAACTGCCCCGATTGCGGAAACTAATCGTAAATTAGCGACTTACACGGCGTCATAAATGAAAGGTGAGTCTCAAAATGAAAAAAATTCTAAAACGTTTTTTCGTTACAGATCAGTCAGGACGTGTCATAGACAGCAACACCGAACATCTCACCGATAATGGCCGTGGAAGAATTAACCATACAACTCGTCGCACCGCCATCCGTTGCCCTAATTGTCGCCGGCCCATAACCGACATCAATAAACAGCGGGGGCGGTGCGACTACTGTAGGGCGCAGACTTGCTGCGACAATTGCGAGACAAGATGCAAAGTTTGTTCTCGTAGGCTCTGCGGCCGTTGCCGACGTGGATTTGTGGGCCAGTCGAGTACTATTACAGTATGTCCAATTTGCCTAAGCCATCTACGACAGCGTCAAACATTCAATGACCGCCTGCTAATACAAAAGATCAGATATCAACGTCAAATTATTAACCAACGTGAGGTAGCAAGATTACGCGGGTTGCAATTACAAGCTGCCGGAATCAGATCGCGAAATCAAATACAAATTGCTGGTATGAAGACAAGAAACCAAATTCAAATTGCCAAAACACGAATAAATGGAAAACTAGCGATGATCAGAGAAATAAATAGGCTTAAAATTGCTTTACTTAAAGAGAGGCGAAACTGTGGACAACATTCTTACCGAAATTTTTGAGCAAGAAGGATTCCGTAAAATAGGTTCATTATCCTATCGAATCCAAATAAATATCTGGTGGCATCCTGATTCTAAAATACAGGTTTTGCAGTTGCCGCTTGGCTCAAAAGCACTGCTCAAAGGCAGTAAATCATACTTTATGAAATCAATTACTGAGCAAGGAGAAACCTGGGCCAGAGAAATTGGGCCTTTACAAAACTACCTTGAGGCGCATTTTCCAGAGCTGCATATCAAGTTTTCATATTTCAGAGATATTACCGACACACTTGCCGCAACCCAGATTCAACGAAAAATCGAATTTCAATCGTCATCAACTGAAATCCCTACTATCGAGCAAATTGCAAAACTTCAAAGAAAGCTAGACGACATACGCATTGAGCAACAGGGTTCTGATAGTCTGCTATCTTTAGATTCAGATAATTCCGGCATGCTTCACAGCTACATGAAAAGCCAAACAAGAACATTACGAAAAGAAACCAAACTCCTTCAGGAAGAACTAAATGATAAGAAAGAAAAACTCCGCATGTTCAATAATCTTCAAAAGGAGTA
>JAGLTN010000611.1 GCA_023135255.1 Planctomycetota bacterium | reverse complement strand
ATCAAGCAGATAAAGTTTAATCCTGCCAACGGTAATAGCCCATATCTGTGCCTGGATAGTTTCACCCGGATAGTCAACTTCAATAATCAAAGGCCCGCCTTGCGAACCTTTAACAAGTTCTGCCGGCATATTATAAAAATCATTCTCGATATACACTTCCTGCTGCCAGCCGTCAATATTGAGATACTGTCTGAAATATCCCTTCTGATACATCAAACCGACACCAACAAGAGGAACACCCAAATCCGAAGCACTTTTCAGATGGTCACCCGCTAAGATACCAAGACCGCCTGAATATATCGGCACCGACTCATGCAAACCAAATTCAGCACTGAAATAAGCGATGAAAGGCTCAGAAGATTCCTCACCATATTTCTCAAACCATGTTGGGCTTTCCAGATATGTTTCAAGCTTATTGGCAACTCTTTCCAATTCATAAAGGAAACCCTTGTTTTCTGCCAATGACTCCAGATGTTCCTGAGAGACACTACCAAGAAGCTTAACCGGATTATATCTGCTGGCTCGCCATAAATTACTGTCTATCCTTTTGAACAAGTCAATAAATTCAGGTTCCCACGACCAGTACATATTTTTCGCGATTACTTCCAGTTTTTTCAATGGTTCCGGCAACGCTGGCAATACTGTGAAATTGCGAATCTTAGGCATTTCAAAATTCTCCATAAAACTTTTAAACTATCCTGCAAACAACTGAAAAGAAAACATTCCATCAGCCCACCATATAATCGACCATTAAAACTGTTAGCTTAATACCAAAAATACTACTCATATATGCTCAAAGTCCAATATCATCAAAAAATTATCTTCAAACATAAAATAAAACTATTTTTTAACCGGAAAGTTGTAGTTAAAATAATTTGGACGAATATAATAATATCCATCGTCCTATAACCTTTTGCAGAAAAATTTTGAAAGGAAAAAAATGAAATTAAGTATCATATCGTTAACAATTATAATTACACTCGTAATAATTCCATGCTATACCTTTGCCGGAAATACTGATAACAGCATTAAAGTCAATTTCAACAAATCAAACCGAACCTTTGATATTTCCCGCAATGACATCGGAGTTATCCTGTATGATGGAATTGTAACTTACACCGCTCAGGGTAAGACTTTTTCAAGTAATGACAAAAAAATATCTTATAACCTCAGCACTAACCAAAAACAAATCACCCTGAAGCTCGATAAAAATTACAGCATAACCATATACATTGGTAGTACCGGAAACCTCTATTGCACATTTAATGGCAAAGTCGACGGCCTGGTAACATTTAAAGCAAAGACAAATTTTAACTCAGATACTGCAATACCCGCAATTCTCAAAAACAGCAGACACACCGACAACCATGTACTTACAACCACACTTGGCCCTGCCGAAATTCAAAACAACCAAAATAACAACTTTGTACAAACCAAGTATATGAATTGGCCTGTTTACGGCTGTCAAAAAACCGGGCCTGAAAAATCGATCTTTCTCCCTGAAAATGATTTGGCGATCACAGCAACTGCCGCAAGACAGGCACAATGGTTTTATAATAAAACCTGGAATCTGAAAACTAAAGCCGGCACTGGTGAAAACCTCCTGATTCTGAAAATTGATGATAATTATTACCGTGACTCCCTGGACATACGATATTACTCCCCCTTGAAAAAACGTGGTATATGGAAGACCGCTCCGGTAGTTGCAATGACATGGTACGGTGCTAATGAAGAAAAGACAGGCCATATCCTGCAGGACAAAACCTGGCTCTATCCCCAAATTGACTGGGTAGCTGAAAACCTTCTCGAATATGCGGAAACCCTCGTTTTCCAACTCGATGCCAGTTACCGTTTTCAGGACGATAAATACATGCGGGAAATTTCAGACTACATCCGTTCTAAAGGCCTAATCCCAGGTATCTGGCTCACGCCATATTCCGTAGCACCAATGGAAGCTTATAAACAGCACCCTGAATGGTTTTTGCATGGCTCCGACGGGAAACCATTCACTGGCTTTGGAATACACCCAAGCTGGAATTGGCCCAAAGAACAAGGAAGAAAATACCAGTGGTGGGAAGTTGGACCCGGAATTATCAATGTTATGAATGACCAGGCAGTAGAACAATGGTTTGCTAAGCATTGGAAAAAAGTTTCAGAAGAATGGAACTATGACTTTTTCAAAATAGATGGTCAGCCCATGGCCGCACAAATATATGAAAAAGCTGTCAACGGCGGTGGAATTGATGGTTATCGAAAAGGCCTGGAAATTGGAAGAAAAATTTCGGGTGATAAATTCGTAAATGCCTGCTGGGGGACTGAGATAGACGCTATAGGACTTGTTGATGGCGCAAGAACAGGCCCTGATACCGGTACTTTCCCACACGCCATGGAATATTTAATAAGATGGAATTACTTAAACAACATAGCTTGGTATTGCGATCCCGATGCTGCTGCAAATCAACATAAAGCCACAATCGAAAGTGTAAGACTAAACGCACAGGCAAGAGTACTAACTGGTCAGCAATTCCTCACTGACGATGTCTGGACAAAAATATCGAAACCCATTTGCAAAGTCTGGCAGCAAAGTTTCCCTGTGCTGAACATAAAACCGGCAAATCTTTATCAAATCGAAAACTACAAAGACTATGACGTATTTGATTTGCGCATAGCCAAGCCCTGGAAAACATGGGACGTAGTAGGCATTTTTAATTATGAAGAAAATCCCTGCAAAAAAACTTTGGACCTTGCAAAACTCGAATTACTATCAGATAAGGTTCATGTATTTGAATATTGGAGCAGTAGTTATCTTGGTCTGTTCGATAAAAATGACAAGATAGAACGAGATTTAAAATCTTATCAAGGCCAGACTTTTTCAATTGTCCCGGATGTCCCCGGCAAACCTGTCTTACTCTCCACCAGCAGACATTTAACCGCAGGTGCTCTTGATCTCGCAGATATCAAATGGAAAAAAGACAACAACAAATGGACAATTACAGGGCGATCTGAGCATCTCGTCGCAAACGACAGCTATGAAATATTTTTCGCCCACAAAAATTTCAAAGCAATAAACGCCAAATCATCAACAGGCCAAACAA
Source organism: Planctomycetota bacterium (assembly GCA_023135255.1). Taxonomy (GTDB): domain Bacteria; phylum Planctomycetota; class Phycisphaerae; order Sedimentisphaerales; family Anaerobacaceae; genus JAGLTN01. Next base: position 4,268 of record JAGLTN010000611.1, on the reverse strand, counting down.
AAATAAAAACAGACAATAACATAACCACTATGACTTTTGTACCAACGAAATCTACAAAAGCAAAATGGCAAATAACATTCGAAAAACAGTAAATTTATTTTAGAGCGTTTTAAAAGATATGACTAAATAAAAAAGGTCCGCTAATTAAAACAGACCTTTTCATTAACTTGCCGGTCTTCTCCGCGAATGCCGTAAGAAAGCATTTGAATAAACCCATTATTTCAAGGTGGGTAGCAGCTACTCAAGTCCGAAAGTCCTGTCAAGCAGGCATTTTCGATCCATCAAGGTTCAGCTTCCCGAGTATGGGTATCGGTTTTTTCAAATCGTACTTCCTATACCAACACTGCAGGGTCAACCCGCATTACTAATTATAACAAATCAAACACAAAAAGTCAACGGTACACAACATAATTCAAAAATATTATCGATTTTTTGCACTTACAAGTATATCGGCCATAACCACTTTTTTTGTTAAAAAAAGATTACTAATCCACAAGGAATACGCCTGTATTTGACTTTATGCCGGAAATATATACTCGAATATGAGAATTGGAAAGTAAATTTTTTTTAAAACATCGATCAATCAGCCGGCACACATCTGTTTTTTGCCCATTGGCGAAGCTGCTGAACTTTTTCTGCCATCGTTACAGACAGTGGTGGTGATATTTTAACAGCATGAATTATTTTTTCAGTATCAAGTTCAGACTTCTCATCATAAGCCTGGTGCAAGGCCGAAATAACCGCCTGCTCTATTTCCGCGCCACTATAACCTTCTGAAACCGTCGCCAGCTTTCCAAGATCAAATCCTTTAGGATCACGATGACGTTTTCTTATATGTATTTTAAATATTTGCTCACGAGTTTCTTTGTCCGGCAGATCAATAAAAAATACTTCGTCAAATCGCCCCTTACGCAATAACTCCGGAGGCAATGCTTCGATGTCATTGGCAGTAGCAATAACAAAAACCGGCTCCTTACGTTCCTGAAGCCATGTCAATAATGACCCGAACATACGCTGCGAAAGACCACCGTCCGCACTTCTGCTCGCTGCAGAGGCAAATGCCTTTTCTATTTCATCGATCCATAAAATAACAGGTGACATCATCTCCGTCTGCTGAAAAGCGAAACGAAGATTCTTTTCAGATTCACCGATATAGCTGCCGTATAATGTCCCCGGGTCAAGTTTAAGCAAAGGCTGCTGCCATGCCGTCGCAATCGCTTTTGCACACAAACTTTTACCCGCACCCTGAACACCAAGCATAAGAACCCCGCGTGGAGCATTCAGTCCAAATTTCTCAGCTTCATCCGTAAATGAATTCTCACGCTGCTTGAGCCATTTTTTAAGATGCCTCATACCCCCTATCTCACTCAAATCCAAAGGTGTCTCAATATACTCCAACAGCCCGCCCTGCTGAACCATTCTTCTCTTACCTGCGATAACAACATTAATATCTTCATCATTAAATTTGCTGTCTTGCGCAACTGTATCATTGATTATTTCACGTGCCTGCCTTCGTGTCAGTCCGCGTAGATTACGCACAACAGCATTTAACCCTTTCTTGCTGATACCAACATCAAGAGGCTTTTTACGATGAATCTTTTTCAAAGTAGCGGTAATAATTTCACAAAGCTCTTGCTCATCTGGAAATGATATTTCAAAAGGCTTAACATAAGATCGCAAAACAGCTGGTAACTTATCCCTGCTATCAATCATCACCAGCGTGCGATTAGTTTTTTCAAATTTATTAATGATATTGCGCAAAAGCCTCTGGTTCTTTGCGTTCTTAAGATACTCACACAAATCAAGAGTGACACAAATAGTTCCTTCTTTCGCCCCTGCCAGATTATTAAGACCCGCCTCCGGCGATTCCGTATTATTAATCATCGGACTGTCATCAAGCAAACCTATACCATCCCTGACACCATCAGCAACAGACCATATCCACATATCACTTTTAAGGTCCAAAGCTGCCATCCGAATAACTTCAAGAATATACTGCTCTTCATAGGTAACAACTGATACACACGCACAACCCGACTTTATCAGCTTTTTAATTTTCTCGGTATCATCCATTATTTCTCATCCCTTCCTAATATGTTGATCAAGCGGTTCTCAAAACAGCCTTAACAGCCTTTTCTAAGCTCCTGGTAATATCAGCCTCAAAACCGTCAACCACCTCATGGGTCAGCGTCCCGTCTTCATCCCTGAAACAAAGCGACAAAGTGACACTTTTCTTACCACTCGGCACACCTTTGCCTCTATATATCTCAACAAACCTGACACATTCAAGTTTATCGCAAGGCCTCTTATTAACCGCAGAAACAATATCCACCCAGCTGACATCTTCCTCGGTAATTATAGACAGATCCCTTTCAATCGCGGGAAATCTTGGGATCGGTTGTATCTTCACTACCTCACCCTGTAATTGCATCAGGCTTTCAAAGTCAAGTTCCGCCCCTGCCGGAGTAATTTCTTTAAAGTCAAATTTGTCCTTAACCGCATCATTAACCACTCCCGCAACGCCAATCACCTCGCCGTCAACAACAACATTAGCCCCCGCCTTGGCCCACACAAATTCCGCCGGAACAAACTCAATCTTTGCATGATGATCAAACCCCTTCACAACCGCCTCGACAACGCCGCGAATGTCACGAAGATCACTATCGCAAACAAACGCCAGCTTAGCCCTCTCCATAGGCAGCTTCTTACCTGAAGGAACAAACGTGTCAGCGATTTCATACATCCTGCAATCGGTATTCTTCGCATTATGATTCGTCTTCAAAACAGTAAACAAAGAGCCTAACAGAGTCTGCCTGAGCAGATTGGCATTCTTCCTCGAAACATCTTTAACCCCTAAGCCCAGCTTGGTTTTGTCTTCAACAAAAAGTTCCGCAATACTGCTGTCGGTAAAAGTAATATTAATCGTTTCATAGTATCCGCAACTGTTCAAAGCTGCGCCAGCTGTCAAAACCGCTTTTTGCCTTGCATCTGTTGCTGTTACCTTGATCTCGATCTTATCTTCAGTCGGTATATTATTAAACCCGTAAAGGCGGGCAACTTCTTCGATAAGATCAACCTCACGATATATGTCACTTCGCCAGCTTGGAACCTTACACGTCACAACATCGCCTTCAAGCTTAGGTGCAAAGCTCAACTTCGCAAGAATATCAACCACCTTATCCGGAGATATTTCAAACCCTAAAAGCTTATTCATTCTCGAAATCCGCATAGTAACTTGTGGCCTTTTCAGCTTAGTCGGATACGCATCCACCATCCCCTTAGCAACTTTGCCGCCGGCAACTTCGACTATCAGCTGAGCAGCCCTGTTCGATGCCCATTCGATCATTTCAGTATCAACTGTCCGCTCAAAACGAAAAGACGCCTCTGAAGGTAGCGAAAGTCCACGCGAAGCAATCCTCACCGTTACCGGGTCGAAATGTGCATCTTCCAGCAAAACCGTTGTCGTCGAATCCGAAACCTCAGTTTCAAGACCACCCATAACCCCTGCTATTGCAACAGCCCCGCGAGAATCAGCGATCACCAGCATATTTTCAGTCAAATCACATTTTGAACCGTCAATGCTCACGATTTTTTCACCATCCTTAGCTTTTCTCACAATAATCTTACCAGCTGTTATTTTTTCATAATCAAAGGCATGTGGAGGCTGTCCACTTTCCAGCATCGCATAATTCGTAGCGTCAACCACATTATTAACACTGCGGACACCGATCACCTCAAGTCTCTTTTTCATCCAGCCAGGCGTATCGCCAACCTTAACACCCTCAATGATCCGCCCGGTATATCTATGGCAAAGCTCAGGCTCTGATATTTCAACAGAAACAAAAGAATCAGCACTTTTATCGGACACAGCAACTTCAACACTCGGCAACTTAAGCTCACACCCCGTAGCCGCTGCCAATTCACGAGCTACGCCAATATGCCCCAAACAATCACCACGGTTACTGGTAACCTCAATATCCAGAACTGTGTCGTCCCCAAATTGTTCCACATCCTCAAGGCAAAAACCGCTATCGCTTAAAATCTGCCCTATCTGCTCGAAATCCAGACCTGTTTGGACGTAATCATTTAACCAGTTAATTGAGATTTTCATACTAAAGCACCATTAAAAAAATGACAAAACTCTATAATCATACTGATTCCAATTGAATTTTTCTGTTTATCCGCGGGTAAATAACTTAAAAATAACAAGTTTCAGCCTTATTCACGGATATTTACTACCCTAAGGGTATGGCAATAACTTACTATTC
>JAGLTN010000610.1 GCA_023135255.1 Planctomycetota bacterium | reverse complement strand
AATGCCAAAACTGCAAAAACAGCGGCAATTACACATCCAGGGTTTTTACAATTCTAAGTGATCTCTTAAAAGAGGTAAAGCTTGCCCAGTCGCAAGGCATGCTCAAACGGAAAGTCCATATAAAAATGTCCGCTTATTCTGAGACGCTGGCTCCGCCGAACAGACCTCTGCCTGAAGATTTTGATTATGTAAACAGCTCGGTTAGTTTTGCACCCATTGAACGTTGTTATTACCACAGCTTTGCGGACCCCGCTTGCAGTGAAATAAACGCTGGTCCTTTGCGTGCTTATCAGGGTTGGACTATGGGGCAAGGCAGAAACTATAAAGGCGCAATGACTATCAGCGAATATTACAATATCAGTTCACTAAAATCATTGCCCACCCTTTATACAAAAGTTATTTCAGCAGACATTCCGTGGTATTACAGAACCGGTGCAAGGCATTTTCGTTATATGCATACCCCGACAAAATTATGGGGAACGTGGACATTAACTCAGAATTTGCTCTCAGAGCTTTTGTGGAATGTTGACGCTGATGTAAATAAGTTCCTCGATGACTACTTTGCCTTATATTATCCAACGACGAAAGAACATACCATGAAGTTTTATGAGCACCTTGAAACTGCTATGGCGCAGACTAAATCATTCAAGCATTTTGTCTTTACTACTAAGGGTGCTTTCACCTTTAGAAGCTGGACAGGCCTTATTACTGGCGAAAAGAAAAACATCTTCCCGCTCGACCACATGAAATACAAAAAGTATTCACCTGTAACCAATGATGCCCCTGATATGGTCGAGATTATTGACGAAATGAGACTTGCAAGAAAAAAGATCGATGCTGCTTTGATACAGTGCAGCAACAAAAAAGAACAGGTTCGGCTGATTGAAGACGAAAGAAGGTTTGCTTATGGCGAGTCGATGATAAACTTCTTCTATCACCTCGTACGAACTGCAATGTTCCATAACAAGGAAAATACTGTTATGGCAAAGCATGAATTCGCTCTTGTCAAAAAATACGCTGATGAATTAAAACAGGTTAAAGACCTCATTCAGGTTGCATCAGAAGACGCTAATGACGAGAATGGTTTTATCGCAACCCAGATGGTTGACGTATACGAACTATATGAAAAGAGATATGGAAATTGATTTTTTAAAAGGGAAACAGAAAAGATGAAAAAAGTATTTATTCTATCGTCGATTTTATTCTGCTGTGCTTTGCTTTTCGCTGATGTCACAATAGTTGCAAACCCGGGCAATTTCCCAAGCATTGAAAAAGCTGCCTATGCGGAAAAACAGGTAGATTTCTGGGACGCCGACAAAACTGATGAACGTGCATGCAGTGAATCTTTTGCAGCAGTAGAGCTGAAAAATTTCCTGATCAAAGTAACCGACCTCAAAGATACCGATATTAAATTTGCATCTCCAGATAAGATGCCCGCTAAAGGCGATATTTTCCTTTTGGGAAGTGAGGCTTCCAATAAACTTATCGCTAAATACAGCGAGGGCAAGAATCTTAGTTTTAACAGCGATGAAAGTTTTAATATCCGTACGACTAAAGACGATAGCAGAACCATTACCATCATAGAGGGTTCTGACAGAGTTGGTACAATGTACGGCGTTTACGAATACCTGAACAAGCTCGGCATACGTTTCTTTGGCTTAGGTGAAGACGGCACCGCTTATCCTGAAAACAAAGTGTCACTGTTGGGCGATGTCGATATTACACATAACCCTGATTACCTGACTCGTGGCTTTTGGATTACCTCCAATCCCAAGCCTGACCCAAATGAAATGCACCTCTGGATGGCAAGAAACAAGCTCAATTTCTGGACAATGCAGGACAGTCAGGTACATAAAGTGAAAAAATTAGGCTTTATACTTTGTGTCGGTGAACACGTCAATCAGCTTTTATACATTCATCCAAAACACGAATATCCTTATAATTGCGAGAAATTCGAAGGCGATGAAGACAAGCCCAAAGACCCATATAAGCCCAGCGACCAATATCAGGGCGACAAAAACAACGACGGAAAACTAAGCTATTTTGAAGCCCACCCGCAGTGGTATGGCCTTATCGACGGCAAGCGGAGCGATCATTTTGCATGGAATGGCCATAACTTCTGCACCGCAAATATTGATGCAGCTACTGAGTTCGGTAAAAATATGGCAGAAAGTATTGCCGACGGAAAGTGGAAATATGCCGATGTCGTTAACTTCTGGATGTTTGATACGCATTATGGATGGTGCAATTGCGATAAGTGCAAGGGCCAGGGAATCGAAACAGATCGTTTTTTAAGGCTTGTCGATGTTGTTTTTGAAGAGATTGATAAAGTTCGCAAACAAGGCAGGCTCAGCAGGAAAGTTCTGATCTCTCCGCTGGCTTATCAGGAGACTATATATCCACCTACAAAACCGCTGCCCGAAGGGTTTAATTATGACGACTGTCTGCTGACATTTTTCCCCATAGGTCGATGCTATGCTCATACGATTTCGGATAACAGCTGCACCGAAGTTAACCAGAGTCTGTGCGATAGCTTTTATAACTGGTCTATAGATTCAGGCAGGCTTTATAAAGGAGGTATATTCATAGGGGAATATTATAATGTCAGTTCTCTCATGTCGCTGCCTGTAGTATATCCTAAAATAATGAGCAGTGATATACCATGGTATTTCAAAAAAGGTGCAAGACATTTTAATTACATGCACTCACCGATAGTAAGGTGGGGCACTTGGACACTAAATCAATACCTGATGGCCAGGCTGCTTTGGGATGTTGATGTTGACAGCGAGGCTGTGCTTGATGAATTTTACAGGCTTTATTATCCCACAACTTATAAAACGACAAAAGAGTTTTATCATTGCCTTGAAAAAGCAACCGCTAACATAAAAGCTTTTAAACATTTTATAACCCTGGGCGGCGACCATAGATTTTATCTTACACAAAGTTGGGCTCAATGTCTCACTAATAAAGACAAACCGATCTTCTGGGTTGACCATTTAACTTATGAACCCAAAGAAATGACAACCAATGACACTTTAAGCATTGTTGAAATGCTCGACGAAATGGACAAAGCCAGACAATATATCGATGAGTCTCTGCTCAGTTGCTCTGATGAAAAGGAGCAGGCAAGGCTAATGGCTGCTGAAAGACGTTTTGACTATGGCGAAAAAATGTATAAATTCCTCTATCATCTTGTAAGGACTTCAATGTTTTTTCACCAGGATAATGACATAGTTGCAAAAGTCGAATTTGCCAAGGCTAAGATATATGCAGATATTTTAAAGAGCATTACGGATATGGCAAACGTCACATGTGGTGGAAACATAAAGAATGCATTCAAAGCTACACAGGCAGTGGAAGCTTACGAGTTTTTCGAAAAAAAATATGGTAATTAATTTTTAACGAATAGGAGTTTCTTATGAAATTGAGAAGTGCGGCACTGTTGTCTTTAATAATTTTCACGTCAGCATGTTTTAGCGGCCAGGTCAGCATTATGGTAAACAAAGGCCCATTTGACACTGTCCAGCAGGGGGCAGCCGGTGAAGAAAAAGTTAATTTCCTCGATGCCGACCTCACAGACGACCGTGCCTGCAGCGAATGTTTTGCCGCGGTGGAGCTTGCAACGTTTCTGCCGAAAGCAACCGGTATCAAAGCAGAGGATATAAAATTCGTTCAGCCCGGCGCACTGCCTGAAACTGGTGATCTCTTTCTCATCGGAAGCTGTTTTTCTAATGCGATAATAGACCAATATGACCTGCCGGAAGGGACAAAGCTTAGTACTGAGCAGTCTTTCAGCATCAGAACTTTTAAAGATAAGGGCCGGCTTGTCACTATTATTGAGGGTACTGACCGTATCGGCGTATTATATGGCGTTTATCGTTATCTCGAAGAGCTTGGAATTAAGTTCATGGGACTCGGTGAAAAAGGAACTATTTTACCAGATACCCCTGTTGGGCTGCCTGCAAAGCTGAATATAAATGAAAACCCATCCTACCTCACAAGGGGGTTCTGGGCGTGGGGCGACAGAAAATGTGACAAGGATTTTTTCTATTGGATGGCCCGTAACAAGCTCAATTTCTGGACTGCGGAAAAACAGCCCGCAAAATTCCTGAAAAAGCTCGGTATGAAACTAACCGCCGGCGGTCATGCGATTCATAACCTTTGCTTTAATTCGAAATCACAGTATCCATTCAATCATCCAAAATTCAAAGGCGAC
>JAGLTN010000061.1 GCA_023135255.1 Planctomycetota bacterium | reverse complement strand
GCATACCCCTTTTATTTACCCCAAAACAGCGCCCTATATCGGTAGAAATACCGGATTTTAACATTCTTACTCGGTTAAGCTTGACATTGTTCCTGAAAATTGTTAGGTTGGGTACATGAGATAAGAGCGGTGATTCAGCTTAACTGTGTAGGTTTTAGCTGTGGAGAATGAAAAGATATGGATTAGGAGTGAGAGAGCCCAATTCTTAGTAGTTTCTTCTTTGTCGTTAGTATAATGGTGTAATTAAAGCGAGGTAAGGACGAGAGAGATGAAGAAATTATTAGTTGTTTTGATCTTAGCGGGGGTATTGTTTGTTTCAAGTTCTTTAGCAGATGATTTAAACCCTCCTTCCTGGAGAGGACAGGCTTCAACGACATTTCAGATATGGGAATTTGGCGATGATAACCCGGTTGCTGTACCTGACGTTGTAGATAACCAGTGGGGTTTGCCTACTGCGACGATTGTTGGTGGTTTTCCTACGACCAGATGGATGATAACCGACAGGGGGCACTATGGTGTATGGAAGACTAGCGAATGGATCGAGCTTTTCATTCCTAACACTGACAATACTGCTCCTGGCACATTTAAAGAAATATACTTGCAGATGACTTTCGATGCGGGTCCGGGGTTCAACGCATTGGTAGTTACCGTACCATTTGCGGATCCGATGACGCTTGAACCGATCTTCGTGGAGCAGATTCCAGGTAGTGATTATAGTTATGGCATCTGGCAGATCATACTTGAGCCTAATCCTACTGAAGAGATGATTTATATTGAGCCTTTATACTGTGAACTTTATGTTGATGAAATAGTAGTTGATACTCGCTGTGTTCCGGAGCCGACTACGATAGCATTGCTTAGTCTTGGAACTTTCGTTTTTCTCAGAAAAAAGAGAAACGCTTAATAAGCTAAAATTGTAAAAATAAAAATTTTCCAGGCCCGATTGATTTATCGATTGGGCTTATTTTATGTACGTTTAGCCTGTGAAACTTTTTTAAAAGTCGTTGTCTCTAATATCAATAATGGTAGATATCGCCTCTTTGCCCTTTCCACCAGGGGTTATTATTGCGGGCTGCGATTACTTCGGCAGGCTTAACATCAGCATAGATAATTCCTTCTTTATCCCATATCTCCGTCAGCAGCAAGCCGTTTTTATCTACTATATTGCTCCCTCCGCGACAATTATGCCCAGCTTCATCTTTTCCGCAACAGCAGGATGTTGCCATGATCATCGAATTTGTCCTGGCCAAATTGCGAACCTCTTCATAGCCTCGACTTCCTCGATTATTCATCCAAAACAGCATTGTGCAATCCAGGTTCGCGTAGGATCGCGTCATCTCAGGAAAGTCACCATCATAGCAAATCATGACGCCGCTTTTATATCCTTTCACATCGAAAGTGACTAATTTGTTGCCCGGAAGATAATGATCCGGTTCATGCCTTAGACCTTTTGCTTTCCACCATAAATGCGTTTTCCGGTAGTTAGCGACAACTCCGCTCTTGCCTACTAAAGTAGCAGCGATATAGCAATTAGCATCTTGGCGCTCAGTAAGACCATACAGAATAAGGCTGTTGCTCCCTTTCAACAATTCTTGAAAAGCCTTGGTTGTAGGACCATTTACTTCTTCTGCCAGTTCTTTAATATTGTCCACATAGCCAACAAGCAATTCTTCGTGGAACAAAATAATATCCGCACCGTTATCTAACGCTTTTTGGGCAAATAGAAGAGCTTTCCTTCTGTTTTTTTCCACTTTTCCTGGTTCGGTTTCCTGTTGGACAACAGCAATTCTAACTGTCGCTTTCTTCGCACTATTTTGCTGATGGTTCTTGCTTTTAGATGCTCTTGCCCGCGGGCCTAAAGACAATGCCCCAATGCCGCAGACGCCAAGTTTAAAAAATTGTCTTCTTGGAATTTTTATTTTTTCAAACATAAACTAACCTCATTTTTTGTCATTATCTTTTCACAACCGATTGTTCGCCAGTCGGTTTTTATGCATGTCAAGCGGTGTATACTGATCGCAATTGAATTTTAC
>JAGLTN010000609.1 GCA_023135255.1 Planctomycetota bacterium | reverse complement strand
TGAAAGGTGAGCAGCAGCAGCTGCCTCAGAGAGGCGCCTGGGCGTTTATGCATTCGATCTATCCGGGGAGGATTTTTGATAAGAATGATGAGCTGATGCTTGGCACAGTTGCGATGCTTGACAGCCATCAAAAGCAAGGCCTGATCCACGGGACAGGATGGCTGCCTGACGGGGTTTGGAATTATGCCGCTTCGTTCTATGGGCATGTGCATTTATGGCTCGGCCATGGAAAGAAAACCGCTGCTACGTTTTATGCGTTTGCTAACCATGCAAGTCCGTTGCTTTGCTGGCGGGAAGAGCAGAATCTTGTTGGGCAAAAGTTTAACGTGTGCGGCGATATGCCTCATAACTGGGCAAGCGGTGAATTTATCAGAATGGCACGACATATGATTATGCTGGAACGCGGTAATGAATTGCATCTTTTTGAAGGGTTGCCGGTTGCATGGACAAAGCCCGGCGATAAGACTGTTTTGAAAGATATTCCAACAACGTTCGGCCAGGCAGGCGTTGAGCTTAAAATGAGTAAGAACGGTAAGTTCGCAAATGTCAGAATTACAGTTCCCGATCGTGAAAATTTAGAAAAGGTAGTTCTGCATCTTGAACAATTTAACAGAAAAGTAAAGTCTGTAACTAAAGGCTGGTCGAATATTAAAGATAAGGCTATTGAAATTAAGCCCGCTAAAAAAATTGCTCTTAAAATAGAATTTGAATAAATATGAAATTAGCAAAAGAACATTGGTTGTTTTGGTGAACTTAACTTAATCAAGGAGTAGATCGTGTCTAAGAATTTTTTATTTATAATGGTTATGGTAGGGATGTTGTTTACAGTTGGCTGTGAGCAGATCAATCGTGGGGGAGTTGTTACCACTAAGGATATGATCTACCAGATGCCGGGTGAGAATATTGTTACCCGGTGGTACAGCTACGAGAATGTCAATGCTGACAAAGGTGCGGGTGGACAGGATCAATACGGCAGAAAAGGGGCAGCATCAGTTACGATACCAGCGGGTGACAGTCATGTGATGGTAGATGCTAAGGGCAGCGGTACGATTCGCCGGATATGGTTTACCTTATGGGACAGGAAGCCAAAAGATTTACAGGGATTGCGCATAGAGATGTACTGGGATGGGGCAAAGACGCCGGCAGTGAGCGGGCCTGTAGGGGATTTTTTCTGTCATAGCTGGGGCCATATGGTGCGGTTTGAGAATGAGTTTTTCAGTAGTGGTGAGGGGCGTAATTTTAACTGCTGTATCCCTATGCCTTTTAAAAAGGGAGCTAAGATCGTAATGGTTAATGAGTCCGGGCGAACGAACCGGATGCATTATGAGGTTGATGTTACACTTGGTGACGAGCATGGCGATGACATGCTTTATTTCCATAGTTTTTGGAGCAGAGAGGATTTTGATGGTAAGCCGCGAAGTGATAAAGTGATATTGCCTTATGTCCAGGGCAGGGGGCGCTTTTTGGGGTGTCACCTTGGTGTTAAGCGGAAAAAATCTACGAAGGCGTTTTGGTGGGGTGAAGGGGAAGTTAAGATTTATCTTGACGGCGATGGAGACTTTCCGACGCTTTGCGGGACGGGCACAGAGGATTATGTAAGTACCGCTTATGGGCAGGGAGTTTTTGGTAATATGTATCATGGGAATCAGTTTCTCAGCGAAAATGAGGACGCTTATGGATTTTATAGGCTTCATGTTCCGGATCCGGTTTATTTTCATGAGGATATTCGTGTGACGATTCAGGTTATGGCCGGTGCGATGTTTGATGAGATGTCAGCGGCGATGGAGTCTGATAAGGATCTGAAGCTGATGAAGACCGGTAAGGGCGATGAGTATTTTACGCTTGCAGAACTAAAGGCTAATCCACAGGGATGGTCAAAAATTGAGGCACAGGATGACTGGTTTGCGATGGCTTACTGGTATATGGATAAGCCGGAAAATGCGCTTGGTGCGATAGCTGGTGCGAAGGAGAGGATGAGTGATCTGCCTTAGGCGGATAACGGTGGTGGAATAGAATTTGAATAACATAAAAATTAATAGGAGAAAATCGGATGTTTAAAAAAAGAAATTTACTTTTTGGTTTAGCATTATTTACGTTTGTCACTTTTGCTGGGGCTTCTGAAGTTGAAGATGGGGCCAAGGGTGTGCTCGGGAGGATTCTGGGTGAGAGCAAAGCTAGCCTTTTTGTCGTTGAGCAGATAGATACAGCTGACGGCAAAGATGTTTTTGAGATAGAGACAATTGATGGAAAAGTAATCGTAAGAGGCAGCAGTGTTTCTACGATATGCATGGGGGCGAACTGGTATCTGAAATATTACTGCAATTGCAGCATTACCTGGAATGGCGATCAGCTTGACATGCCTAGTCCGCTGCCTATAGTGGAAAAGAAGATCAGGATCGTCAGCCCATATAAATATCGCTATTTCTTCAATCACTGCACGTTCAGCTATACGATGGCGTGGTGGCATTGGGATAGGTGGGAGAGGGAGCTGGACTGGATGGCGATGAATGGGATTAATATGGCACTTTCTGCTACCGGTTCGGAGGCGCCGCTTCGTAATACTTATCGCAGGTTAGGCTTTACTGATGAAGAAATTAAAGCTGCTATTGGTGGACCTGCATGGTTTACAATGGGATTGATGGGGTGCGGGACATTTTGGGGCGGGCCTTGCACGGATACATGGATCGATGGACAGGCTGAGCTGGAAAAGAAAATTTTGAAACGATCGAAAGAGCTTGGGATCGAACCTGTGATGCAGGCGTTTTATGGCAATGTTCCCCTGGCAACAAGAAAATATTTTCCAAAAGCTAAAATAACAGATACGCTTATATGGAACGGCTCGGTTAGGCCACCATATCTTGATCCGGATGATCCTGTTTTTACAAAAATAGCGGCAATTTATTATGAAGAGCAGGAAAAGCTTTATGGTAAATGGAAGTATTTCAGTGGCGACTTGTTTCATGAGGGTGGCTATCTTGCTGAGACGTTTGACCTTACAAGATTGGCTAAAGGTGTTGAACGGGCAATGGTGAAATATAATCCTGAGAGTGTTTGGGCGGTTCAGGCATGGCAGGAGAACCCGCGAAGAGCACAGATCGATGGGATGAGCAAGGACCATAGTTTGTTTATCGATCTTTCAAACGAAGTTCGTGGCGGATGGGAGCGAGAAGGGGGCTATGGCGGTCGGCCTTGGATATGGTGCACTATTGTACAATTTGGCGCCAGGATTGGGATGTTTGGGAACCTCGATACGATAGCAACAAGACCAATTGCAATGTTGAGCAACCCGAAAAAGGATAACAATGTCGGTCTCGGAAGTGTGCTTGAGGCGAGTGAGAATAATCCGATTTATTTTGATCTGCTTTTTGAGATGGCCTGGAGGACCAAGAGCCCGGATGTTGATAAGTGGGTTGAAGATTTTGCTCACAGACGCTATGGCAAGGATATTCCAGCAGCGAAGCAGGCTTGGGGTAAGCTTTACAAAACAGTTTATACAAAAGGTTCAGGGGAGTTTTTGTTCCTCGCTGCTCCTTCGGTTAATCCTCAGAAAGTTAACAATTGGGGAGCAATTGGGGTTGGATATGATCAGGTGGAATTTGCTAAGGCATGGCAGTTGCTTTTGAGCTGTTCGGATCAATTGAAAAATATTCCCGGGTATAGGTACGACCTTGTAACTGTTACCAGGCAAGCAACAGCTGCTCTTAGTCAACGGTTTCATCGTGAAATGATCAATGCTTACAGAATGAAAGACAAAAAGCAGTTTAAGATATTGAGCAAACGTTTTCTTGAGTTGATAGATGATCAGGATGCATTGCTGGCGACAGAAGAAAAATATTTGCTTGGCAGGTGGGTCGAAGGCGCAAAAAGCTGGGCGAATAATGATGATGAAGCAGATTGGCTTGAATGGATGGCCAGGACGCAGTGCACAGTTTGGGGTGATAGATGTACGTTGCGAGATTATGGCAATCGTGAATGGTCCGGATTGTTGAAAGATTTTTATAAGGGCAGGTGGCAGCTTTTTATTAACCAGCTGAATGATAGACTAGATGGCAAAGAAACTGAGCCTATAGATTATTATAGCTGGGAAGAAAGTTGGACGCATGAAAAGAAAAGTTATCCCGCAAAGCCTAAAGGCGATTCGGTGCGGGCCTGTAAGAAAATGTACAAGAAATATGCCAAATATTCTCTGGATGACAATTATAAGGAAGTCATACCATCTGAGTTGGTAAATTTTAATAAAAAAGAGATGGCAGTTAAGTTTGAAGTTCATGGCACGAAAGATAAAGTTATATCAGTTGATGAATATTTCCCGGGCTGGGTAGTTCGAAACAGCGGGACATCCCGTAAAATTAAAGCTGGTATTTATCGTTTCTTACTTGGCAGAGGCGATGTGATAGTGACATATCCCAATGGCGGGCCTTGCGTTATTGAAAGTACGATTCCCGTGACGATCGGTAAGAAAGTTTATTTGCATCTTGAAGTTAGCGCAGTGCCCAAAGGTGACTGGGAGCTTGTAGTTAAGGCGGATGGGAAAGAACTTTTCAAACAGACAATAGATGACGCCGGCAGTGCGGACGGGTTTTATGAGATAGATGTTCCGATTTTCGAATATGGCGGCAGAGATGTTAAATTTGAGCTGTTAAACGCAAGTAACGGCGGTGGATTTGATGGCGCGTATTGGGATACTATCGAAATAGTTGAAAAATAGATAATACTGCTCAAGCTAATTTACTAAAAACAAAAAGCCGTCAACATAAACATTGACGGCTTTCTTTATGCGTCTTTTTTTTAAAATTCACCTTCTATAATCGTATTTTAAAGGCAAACGAGATGTTTTTGCTGGAAAGGTAAAAAAAACTTCAAAATTCAGAAAAATTTTCTTGACCTATTCTCTGATTGGAAATAGGGTGCGGTTGTCAACTTGGGTATGGGATGTGGTATCAATGCCAATTTGTTTTTTTATGCAGGGATGCAGGGATATTGTATTGTCAGAATTGTAGTGCTGACAGGAGTATAGCAGGAAGATTGTGATTTTTGAAAAAAAGGAAAGGAGGCAAATTTAATAAACCCGTGGAAAGGGTAGGTACATATTCTGCTGGATACTGTCGGCTAATGTAAATTTTTATTAACGTATATATTAAGAAGGAGATCTATTATGTGTAAAAAATTACTATGTTTGTTGACATTAGTTTTTGTAATCGGAGGAGTTGCTGTTGCGGGAACTGCGGAGCCAAATCTGGTTGCCTGGTATCGTTTCGATGATGGTTCAGGAACCACAGCCAGTGATCTATCCGGCAATGACTATGATGCAACTGTCAGCAGCAGCGGCAATTGGTCCAGCGATGATTATGGTTATTGTCTGGCTAATTGCAGTACTTACGGCAATCTTTATGTTGATGTGCCTGATGATGTTTTTAGCACCGTGAATAAACAAGTCACCGTTTCAATGTGGATATGGAACCCGGATGCTGATTATTCTATGGGCGGCCTAATTAAAGCAGATGCTCCAAGTCAAAGCAAAGATAAAATTCTTTCAATGAGCATCTATGATAACGGCAGTAATCCAGCGAGTTACTATTTTGTGTCAACAGCAGGTGAGGATTCTTCGGGTAGTTCTGATGTCCAATGGTGGTGGGGCTACAACAATTATTATAGCAGCGATTTAGAAGAGTGGCACCATGTAGCTATGGTGAAAGACTGCGATGCCGATGTAGAAAAGCTATATTATGACGGCGAAGAAGTTGCTAACTATGATTGCGATACAGATAAAATAATGGCTGATATTGAAAATTGCAGAATTTTCACATCAAGAGCTTCAGGGACTAATAACTGGTGGGACAGCTATCATGGTAAAATGGCAGATGTTAAAATCTTCGACCGTGCGCTTTCTGCTCGGGAAATCTCAGAACAGGCCGGTAACAACCTGATTGCATGGTGGAAGTTTGAAGAGACATCAGGCACTATCGCTCATGACAGTGGTGCTTGCAGGTACGATGGAACTTTAGGCAATAACAATAGTTGGGATGGTGGAGTTGTGTTTACTGGTGATAACTATGGAGCCAGCAAAGTCGGATTTACCACTGCCGATGCAACTGACATATTCAGCACTGTCGATGACCAGGTAACTATAGCATTTTGGGCAAAGAACGATTTTGATAATTGTACTGGACACAGCGCGTTATTTACCGGCAAGAATTCGGCCAGTACGATCTTATTAAGAGCTGAATTGCCTGCAAGCAGTGATGACCTTGTATTTAAGGCAGGCAGCGGTGAAAGTCTCTATCATTGGGATATAAATAATTCCAGTGAAATCAATTATTTGCCAATGGAGCAGTGGCATCATTATGCATTAGTTAAAGATGCGGATGAGGGATATATGAAGATATATATCAATGGATACCTTGTGTCGCAAGGTACAAATAAGACTGCTTCAATGGCCGGCATTGTGAATTTTGAGCTTTGCGGCAGCAGCGCAAACTGGCATCAGTTTGCCGGTACAGTCAGGGATTTCAGAATATATGATACAGCTTTGGATGTATATGAGATCGATGGTATTTACAGACAGTATGAGAATGAGTTCAATAACGTTTATTATATAGACGCTGACAACGGTAATGATAATTACGCAGGAACCTCGCCGGCTACCGCATGGGAGAGTTTGAACAAATTTAACAGCATTACATTCCAGCCTCTGGATAAGATTCTGTTCAAAGCTGGTTGTGTCTGGTCTGGCAATATGAATTTACACGGCAGCGGCAGAAGTGGTGAACCTATTGTTATCGATGCTTATGGTGATGTTTCAGATGAAGATGATAAGCCTCGCATCAATTCTGGCGGCAGCGGCACACCATTAACAATTGATGAGGTTGAAAACTGGGAAATAAATAACCTTCAACTTACGAATCTTGGGCAGACAGCGGCATTATGGAGAAGAGCGGTCCGTATCTATGCCGATGATTGCGGCAAAAGAAATCACATTTATCTAAAGGATTTGTATATCCATAGTGTCAATGGAGTTTTGGGATTTGGTTCGGGTGGTATTGTTATGGGGATAAACGAAAGTTCCGAAACGCTTTCACACTATAACGATATTGTTATTGAAGGTTGCCACTTTGAAACTGTTGATGATACAGCTATTCTTGGTGGAGCCGGTATGCCGGCGCACCTGACTGGTCCTAATGGCACCCATATAAGGATTCGCAACAATTACTTTGAGGATATAGGTAGTGCTGCAATTGTTCCTATCGGTTCTGATGGTATGATCGTTGAGGGCAATGTGGTTAATGGCGCGATGAAACGTGGCCCCAGTTGTGCTATCTGGCCTTGGGCAGCTGAAAATACTATTGTCCAGTATAATGAAGTTTATAATTGTGATGATCGTGGTGACGGCGAAGCTTATGACTGCGATTATTTTTGTGATGGGACTATTTTCCAGTATAATTACAGCCACGATAACCCAGGTGGGTTTATGCGTATTTGTAATGGCGATCCCGATATTGGTGACTACAACAGAAACTCGATCGTGCGTTACAATATCAGCGTTAACGATGGCGGCGGTGATGATGCTTTGATTGAGCTGTGGAAGAAGCTGGAAAACTGCAAAGTTTACAACAATATTCTGTATATTCCGTCAGGCAGGGGAGCTATGAACTTTGTTATGTCGAACATGTATGGCGGCGGCGACGGTGGAACCAACTATTGG
>JAGLTN010000608.1 GCA_023135255.1 Planctomycetota bacterium | reverse complement strand
GGCAGACGCGCGGGATTCAAAATCCCGTGCCCGCAAGGGCGTGTGGGTTCAAGTCCCACCTCCGGTATTTTTATTTCCCGTCGCAATCACTTCGTCACAAATGGCGATAATTCCCTAAGCCTGTTTATAACCGCCGGAACCTTATCTATCACAAAATCGACCTGGGCCTGCGTATTATATCTGCTCAGGCTAAACCGTATCGATCCATGAGCCGCGGTAAAAGGAACCCCCATCGCCCGAAGCACATGGCTCGGCTCAAGCGAACCCGACGTACAGGCAGACCCGCTGCTGGCGCAAATCCCATACCTGTCCATCATCAGCAATATCGCTTCGCCCTCGATAAATTCAAAACTGATATTCGTCGTATTAACAAGTCTGTTTTCAACATCGCCGTTAACAAAACTATCCGGACATGTTTCGAGAATCCCCTTCTCAAGCGAGTCCCGCAATGCCCGCACAAAAGTCTTTTCTTTTTCCATATTCTCAGCTGCCAGCTCGCAAGCCTTACCAAGCCCCACTATCGCCGGTACATTTTCAGTACCCGCTCTTCTGCCGCCCTCCTGGTGACCGCCCTGCATAAAAGGCGTCAGCCTCGTACCCTTTTTAACATACAAAATACCGACCCCCTTCTGCGCATGCAGCTTATGGCCGGACATACTCAGCACATGGATCGCACTTTTAGAAAGATTAATATCAAGCTTACCAACCGCCTGAACCGCGTCAGTATGAAACGCCACCCCCTTGGCCGCCGCCATCTCTGCGATTTTTTCAACCGGAAAAATCGTCCCCGTCTCATTATTAGCATACATAACCGAAACCAAAGCCGTATCATCATCTATTGCCTCGGTAAGCTGGTCCATATCAACCCTGCCATTTTTATCGACCCCAATTTCGACCACCTCGTAACCATGTCCCTCAAGAGACCTGCAAACCTCAAGCACCGCTGGATGTTCAACCCTCGTAGTGATTATCTTCCTGCGATCCGGCACAGATACAAGCGTCCCCATTATTGCAGCATTGTCACTTTCTGTTCCGCCGCTGGTAAAAATAATCTCACTTGCATCACAGCCCAACAAACTCGCCACCTGCTCGCGCGCATTACTAACAGCCTTGGCAACACTGCCTCCAAAGCTATGCATACTCGACGCATTGCCATAATTATCACAAAAGAAAGGCCTCATCGACTCAAAAACTTCCGGTGCAACCATCGTCGTTGCATTATTATCAAAATACACAATATTCATATCTTATTCTCTCCCCTCACCTGGCTCATTTGCCGAGCCTGTTTCTTCTTCAACATAAAGTTCATCGCTGACAAATTCTTTCAGCTTGGCCTCGACAACATCCCTCATCGTAAATTCCGCTAATTTGCATTGTGCGCACATCCCACGAAACGCAACAATAACCTTATTGCCCACAATATCCACCAGCTCAATATTACCGCCATGAGCCCGCAATGCAGGTCTGACCTGCTCATTGATAGTCTGCTGAACGAGCTGCATCTTTTTAATATTCGTCAGCCTGCCTGCCTTTTTAGGCACACTGACCGGTGCATCTGTTATCTTGTCACCCTGTACTCTTTCGATGATCTTCTGTATCTCGCCCTTACAGCCGCCGCAGCCGCCGCCCGCTTTGCAATAGTTCGTCACTTCCTCAGCACTATGAAGATTATTCTCCATTACAACCTTGGCGATCTCATTTTCGGTAACACCGAAACAATTACAAACCACCTTACCCTGGAGCTTACGCTTTTCAGTGCTGCCCGTCTTATAATTATCAACCGCTGCCTCAAGAGCCTCTCTGCCCATAACCGAACAGTGCATCTTCTGGTCAGGCAAACCGCCAAGATACTCAGCTATATCTTTATTAGTGACATTCATTGCCTCATCGATAGTCTTGCCTTTAATAAGCTCCGTCAATACCGACGAACTTGCTATCGCGGAAGCACAACCAAAAGTTTTAAACTTGGCGTCAACAATTTTTCCGTCTTTGCCAAGCTTAAACGTCAGCTTCAAAGCGTCGCCGCATGCCAGCGAACCAACCTCACCAACACCATCGGGATTCTCAATTTCACCTACGTTTCTCGGATTAAAAAAATGATCCTTAACTTTCTCTGTATAGTCCCACATAATTTTTTATACCGATCCCAATTTAATTTTCGCTATCACAGCTCTCCGTGTCCGGTTTATCCGCAGGTATCCCGATATATCAGGGTATTACCTTTGACTGTTACTCAACGCCTGTTTAAAATCCGCGATTATATCATCTATATGCTCAATGCCAACTGAAACTCTGACATAGTCAGCTGAAACACCCGCTGCCGCCTGCTCAGCCTCGGTCAACTGCTGATGCGTTGTACTGGCAGGATGTATCACCAAAGTCTTACTGTCAAGAACATTCGCTAAGTGACTCGCCAGTTTAACCGAATTGATAAATTTAACACCAGCTTCCTTACCGCCCTTAACCCCAAATCCAAGTATCGCGCCCTGACCTGCAGGCAGATATTTCTTCGCTCTTTTATAGTCCGGATGAGATTTCAAACCCGGATAATTAACCCACACAACCTCATCTTGATGCTCAAGCCACTTCGCTAAAGCCAAAGCATTCTCACAATGTCTCGGCACACGCAAAGCAATCGTCTCAAGCCCCTGAATCAGCAAAAACGCATTGAAAGGCGACAAACAGCCCCCCATATCACGCAGCTGCTGTGTTCTTATCTTTAAAATATAAGCCATTTCACCAAACGCCTCAGTATAAACTAACCCATGATAACTCTCATCAGGCCCAGTCAATTCCGGATAATCGCCGCTTGCCCAGTCAAACTTTCCACTATCAACAACCACACCACCAATGCTCGTACCATGGCCGCCAATTATCTTCGTACAGCTATGAACAACAATATCAACCCCGTGCTCTATAGGTCTGAAAAGTATTGGCGATGCAACAGTATTGTCGCAGATCAAAGGCAGCTTGTGCTCATGTGCGATCTCCGCGATCCTGTCATATTCAAGAACATCGTTCTTAGGATTACCAATCGTCTCAATAAATATCAACCTGGTCTTATCCGTAATTGCAGCTGCAAAATTCTCCGCATCAGATGCATCAACAAACGTCGTCTCAATTCCAAGCCTTGGTAATGTATGAGTGAACAAAGTCCCCGTCCCGCCATAAAGCGAACTCGAAGAAACAATATGATCACCACTTTTGCAGATATTCAAAACCGCCGCTGTTATCGCTGCCATCCCGGAACTAAAAGCAACCGCACCGACGCCGCCTTCCATCTCAGCGATTCTTTTTTCAAGCACATCCGTAGTCGGATTCATAAGTCGAGTATAAATATTACCCGCTTCTTTAAGCCCAAAAAGATTAGCTGCATGTTCGCTGTCCCTGAAGCAGTAACTGCTGGTCTGGTAAATAGGAACCGCCCTGCTCAAAGTATCGCTGTCAGGCTCATGTCCGCCATGCAGCGCAATTGTATCCAATTTACATTTTCTATCTTCAGCCATATTACTAACTCCTGTGTTTTTAATATTCGATTTTTTATACTGATACCAATTGAATTTTACCGTTTATCCG
>JAGLTN010000607.1 GCA_023135255.1 Planctomycetota bacterium | reverse complement strand
TTTTTGTCTCACTTTTGCTGAAGACATACAGTGACTGGACTTGAGCCGAATTCTCCTTATCGGATTCGTCAGATTAATATTGGCGACGAGGTAGTTGCGACTTATGGGGGAGGTGAATAGTGTTGAAGCTAAAATCGGAGGGATATATTGATATGGCGAGTATGAAAAATTTGATTGATAGGGTCAAGGACGGCGCGAAGGCTGTCGGGAAAGTCGGTGTTTATGCAGCTGTTGGTGCGGTCGCTGTTTTGGCTGGTGCTAATAAGGTCGATGGTGAAGTTGTGAATGATTTCAGAGATTTGATTGATACTTCTGGTTCGATTCAGTATAATCAAATGGAGATAGATTGGAATGCTGGAGTTGCAGATAATTTAATTGTAAGGGATTCTAATGGTGTTGATTCTGTTGTTGAGAAAGATGGAAGTGTTTGGAGAATAGGATTCATCAAATATGGTGGGGATTATATGTTCATTGGAGGTTTTGCGAATAATGATAATCCTTATAGTAATAATTATCCAGGTTTTGAAGGATGGTGTCAGGGTCGTTTTTATGATAGTGTCTTTGCAAATGGGGAAGCGGTGGATGATGTTATGATTGTCCATGATGTCAATGGCGATGGTCTTGGAGATCTGACTGGTGGGACTTGGACATTGGGTTCTGATGATGTTGTTTATTGGTCTGAGGATATTGAATTTAATGGAAATCAAGGCGATGTAAGTCAAATGCCTATTCCAAATTACATGGGGGGCATAACCCTATATCTTCCCCATATGGTTATTAGTTTTCTTACAGCTCGACACCCTAACCCTGAAGACCTTGCAAAAGATGTTGATCTTAATGTTGAGTTGAGCTGGACAGGCAAATATGGGGCAGTTCATAACGTATATTTTGGTACGGATCCTAATAACCTCGAAAATGTTTCTTTAGAGCAGTCCGAATCGGAGTTTTATATTGAAGGGCTTAAGTGGGCAGACGCTTATTACTGGAGAGTTGATGAGGTTGACAGCGAAGATGTGGTTTATCCGGGTGATATTTGGTCGTTCGAGACCATTGATGATTGCTCTTCTTCGATAGCAGGAGATGTGAATGGTGATTGCTTGATTGATTTTAAGGATTTCGCGTTAATGGCCGAAAATTGGCTTAAATGTAACCGGATGGGAACAGGTGCTTGTCCTTAGCAAGAAACTAAAGAGGCAATGTTTTCAAGCAAAGGTTGTATATGGGAGGGAAAAGCTAAAACAACGATGCGACAAAAGCAAACCTTGCTACCAGTTGCTTCGCCAATAGAAAAAATGGAATATGCCGTTTTTGAGTTGATGAGTTTCCCACTTCAAAAGTTTTTCACCGGCAAGTTCGTTAATTCTTTCCTCAATTTTTGATATCCGAACCGCACAGTTTTTGATTAGTTGGCCAAAGACAAACCACAGCACAAGCAGAGATATCACAGTAAACACTAAAACAATAGTCCAAAACCCGGTGTTGATACAAGGCGATGTCGCATTTCTGGTCCGAAAATAAACAAAAGTGCCGACCGCACCCGCAAAACCTGTCATTGCGAAACGATTATTAATTCTACTTGCTACTTTAGCGTTAAGGACATCATATTCCTTAAGAAGAATATCAATCTTAGCCTTGTTGTCTACGCCTTCAGATTTAGCCTGCTCCACAAATCACCTCAAAATTATATTCTATCACACAATTAGGATAACTTTAGATTGACTTGTAATTATACGAGTCTTGCCTAACGATGCAAGTGTTTATATTATTTGTCACCTTTCAAAAAAATGGGTATCTGATTGTCGTATTAATCAATCAGATACCCTGGTTAACATTTAAAATTCATTTCTGCCAGATACATTTGATCTGGCGCTATTGGCGGAAAACTGGCTTGAGTAGCGGTTAATATATTATCAAAACAATCTTTAAAGGCTTTCTGTGTGGTATGCGGGGGGTCTTTTTTTGTTTATACCCTTGAAGGCTAATAAATTCCCGCGATAAAAACCCTAAAACCTGATTTTATAATTGTTTACCCGCGAATAAACGGGAAAACTCAATCGCGAGCAGTATATAATTCAAAATCAGATAAGATATTTTAATCGTCTTTAACGAAAAAAGGCATTGTCGGCCGATGATTAAATTGTATAGAATATTAAAATAGGCGATTTGGGTTGTCGCGTTGATATTGCTTAATTGAAATGGCCTTGCAAAAAAGGAGAAATTAATGGATTGGACTGCAATCCTGGCTGTTGTGACAGAAGGTGAAATACCGGTGTCGAGTAGCCCGGCGGCTGAGCCTGAAGCAGCAGCTTCGGCTGCGACGGCTACGAGTTCAAATGCTGAAATAATGCCCATAGACTGGATATGGGGGCAGATAACAGCGTTAAATGTTCTGGAAGCATTGACTTTTATAGCATTTGGTGCTGTTTGCCTGCTTTATGGCTGGCGGGTTTTCAAGGTGCTTGTGGTTATCAGCTTCGCACTTTTGGGGCTTTTGGCGGGGATGCTCCTGTCGGATATTATTCTTGGGGCAGGTAATAACCCTGTTCTGGGGGTACTTTTGGGTCTGGTATTGGCGATAGTATCGGTGCCGATGATGCGCTGGTCGGTCTGCGTACTCGGAGCGGTGGCGGGGGGTATAATAACAGCTGCACTTTGGTATGCGTTTGAGTTGCCGGAAGAATTTATCTGGGCGGGCGGGCTTGTTGGTGTGGTTGCAGGCGGGATGATCTCATTTATCGTCTTTAGAATAGCGGTAATGTTGTTTTCCTGCCTTGGCGGGAGCGCTCTTGTTGTGATGGGTTTTATCGCGTTTATGTATATGTACCCTGCAACGACTGGCCAGGTGCAGGACCTTGTGCTTACTGAGAAGTGGTTTTTACCGGTGGCGGTATTGATACCAGCGGCTATGGGGGTATTCTTCCAGAATAAATTTATTAAAGGTTCGAAAGACTGGACGGTATAGAAGCTCAAAAAGACATTTAAAAATAGTTTCAGCCAAGAGCTGAATCCTTATCAAACATATCTCACCTTTTATTTTGAGCTTGCAGGAAAGCTGTTATTATCTTAAAATCCCTTATTCTTCAGGTTAGAAGGGTTTTTGAATAAGAGAAATCTCGGAATACGAAAGGAAAACATCCGGCTGTGTTTGATTCACTGACAGGAAAATTTAATTCGGTCTTCAAGTCGCTTTCAGGCAGAGGGCGTATTACCGAAGCTAATGTATCTGACGCGATGCGTGAGGTTCGGAAAGCTCTTTTAGAGGCAGACGTCAATTATAATGTGGTAAAGCAGTTCTGCAAAGATGTCAGAGAAGCTGCTATCGGCGCTGAAGTGCTTAAAAGCCTTCACCCCAGTCAGGTATTTGTAAAGGTAGTAAATGACAAACTAACCGAGCTTATGGGGCCGGTAGACAGTAATATGTACTTTGTTTCTCCCGGGCCTACGATCGTTCTGCTGGCTGGTTTGCAGGGTTGCGGTAAAACAACCACGACCGCCAAGCTTGGTAAATATCTTGTCTCCAAGGGGAAAAAACCACTGCTGGTCGCTGATGACCTGCAAAGGCCCGCAGCTATCGATCAGTTGGTGATCCTTGGTCAGCAGCTTGATATCGATGTCTATAGCGAAGACAGCAAGGATGCGGTTAAGGTTGCGAAAAATGGTGTTAAGTTTGCCAGGAAGAACGGCCATGATGTAGTTTTGCTGGATACCGCAGGCAGGCTTCATATCGATCAGGAAATGATGGCGGAGATTTCAAATGTTGCCAAAGCGGTAAGCCCTCATCAGATATACCTGGTTTGCGATGCGATGATCGGTCAGGATGCTGTTACCTCTGCGAAAGAGTTTAACGAAACGCTTGAGCTTGACGGCGTTATACTTACAAAACTCGATGGTGACGCCAGAGGTGGTGCGGCTTTGAGTGTTAAAGCTGTTACGGGCAAGCCTATTAAATTTGTCGGCGTCGGTGAAAAGCTTGATAAGCTTGAAGAGTTTCATCCGGACAGAATGGCAAGTCGAATTTTAGGCATGGGCGATGTTGTCAGTCTGGTTGAAAAAGCACAGGAACATTTTGACGCTGAACAAGCTGAGAAGATGCAGAAGAAGATGGCCAAGGGCAGCTTTGGTTTTGACGATTTTCTAAAGCAGATGCAGGCAGTTAAAAAAATGGGCGGCATGAAAGATATGTTGAAGATGCTTCCCGGTATGGACAGCCAGCTTGGCGATCTTGATTTTGACGATAAATCAATTGGTCAGATTGAAGCGATAGTCTATTCGATGACGATTGCCGAACGTAAGAACCCGGATATTCTAGATATTTCGCGCAGAAGGAGGATCGCAGCCGGTGCCGGTAAGAGGCCCGAAGATGTTTCGAGTCTGGTTAAAACATTTAAGCGCAGCAGAGATATGCTTAAGACACTTAGCGGCGGCAAAATGGGAATGCTTAAAGGTCTGTTTAGCGGCGGTATGAATATGGGTGACCTCGGTGCGATGATGAATGCGGGCAGGAAAATAAAGCAGCGTTCAAAGCGTAAGAAGCCTTTAAGAAGAAAAAAGAGGAAAAGATGAAACATTTAACTATCGATCAGTATCTGAAAAAGGTTGGCAAATTTGTCAATAGTGATTATGGACGAATGGTTCGCAGTCAGTTTTGTGATAACCAGGGTGACAGTGAGTTGGCGATGCTGGTTTCGCCGAGCAAAGAAGAATTTGATCAGCTTAAAACCGCGGTTGCTATTATGACTGAAGATGAAAAGAAAAATGCTGCGGAGCTGGCCGACGAACAAGTTGCTAAAATAGCTGAAGATGCACATGTCGATCCCGCGAATCTCGCGATTTTTTTTAATGGTTATGCACTTCGCTGCAGAGTCGGTCATCAATAATAATTCGGCTCTTAAATTTTAATATTACTAATTGGATAAAAGGCTAGGGAATGTCAAAACGTACTTTAGGTTTATCGTTATTAATGTTGGTAACGTTGCTGTCTGGTTTTTGTATTTGGGCTGAAGTTGCCGGCGAAACCGTAAATACCGGAACCGATTTTAAGATCATCCCATTGCCGCAGAGCTTTAAGTCTATGGTTGGTGTGTTTAATATGAGCAGTAAAACCGTGATTAAGCTCGGCGACAGCAAAAATAAGGATGACATCTTTGCAGCCCGGCAGCTAATCGATGAGATCAAAAAAGACCTGGGCTATGAGATTAGTATTTCTAAGTGGGGGGTATTAAAAAAGGCAGACATTGTTATTGGTGTGTTGGGGCGCGACGGCAGTATTGATGCGGCTGTTAAAAAATATAAAATCGATATCCCTGCGAAATTTAGCGATGAAGGGTACATATTAAATATCGCTCCGAAACAGATAATTATTGCAGGCTATGACAGTGCCGGCGTTTTTTATGGCGTGCAGAGCTTAAAGCAGATAATCCGTTCTTTAGGCTCAAATGTCACTGCCCCTGCGATGCTGACATGCTGTCGGATCATTGATTGGCCCCGGTTGAAGTACCGAGGCTGGCAGGATGATATCAGCAGAGGCCCTATTCCTACGATGGATTATTTCAAAAAACAGATCCGTCTGATGGCAGAATTTAAATTGAACTGGTTTACGCTTTATACTGAGCATGTGTTTAAGTTGAAAAGTCATCCGATACTGGCACCTGATGATGGCATTACTGCTGAGCAGATAAAAGAGATCGTTGCTTATGCAAAAAAATATCATATTGAAGTTATAGGCAATTTTCAGTCTTTTGGTCATGGCGATAAAATTTTAGCACATCCCGAATACAACTATTTGCGGGAGACGCCTGGGATATTTACACCTGCTAAGGAGGAGACTTATAAGTTCTTTGAAGACGTTTACAGCGAGGTTGCGCCGGCTTACGAAAGTGAGTATTTTAATATTAACTGTGATGAGACTTTTGGTCTTGGAGCCGGGCCCAGCAAGCCTTTGGTAGAGGAATTTGGTTTAGCGGAAATTTATGCCCGTCATATAAATCGCTTATATGAGATACTGAAAAAATACGATAAGAAAGTGATGATGTGGGGTGACATCGCGAAAGAGCATCCGGAAATCGTTCCCAAGCTGCCTGAGGATATGATAGTTCTTACATGGGGATATGGGGCACATGAATCTTTCGATTCTTATATTGAGCCTTTCCAAAAACTTGAACTTGATTTTGTTGTTTGTCCGGGAGTTAGTTGCTGGAACAGGCTTTGGCCTGACATGACAATCGCATTTGAGAATATTTCAAATTTTGTCCGCGATGGTGTGAAGTATGATACGCTTGGTGTGATGAATACGACGTGGGATGATGATGGTGAAAATTTCTTTAGCTATAATTGGTTTCCATTAGTGTGGGGTGCTGATGTGAGTTGGAATCCTGTAAAAATCGCAGCTAAAGACCAAAATGACAATAGATTGAGACGGCAGAGAATTTCGCAGTTTAACAAAGACTTTGATGAGGTTTTTTATGGATTGCCAGGCAATGGTATGGCGGATTTGTACTGGGCACTTAACCAGCTTCGCAGCCATGAGCATTGTCAGTACAGGCATCCATTCGATGGTAAGCTTTTCTGGGTTGATACTATGGATGTTCCACAGGTTGGCGAGTATAGACCTGATCCGACTAAAGAGAAAAAAGCATTGGCGCTGATAGATGCTTGTGACGAGATTATCGAAAAACTGCAAAAAGCTAAAAAGTCAGCGAGGTTCAATGCGGATAGTTTTGACTTTATAATATTTGCAACACGCAGAATAAGATTCCTGGGTCTTAGTCAGCAAGCGAGTGCGGCAATGGATAAGGAGGTTGCCGGTAAGGTTCACCGGAGCAGTCCAGCTTTTGAAAACAAAATTAATATGCTGGTTGCGGAAGTTAAATATCTCAGGGATGAATACACCAGGCTTTGGGCTCTTGAAAACAGACCCTGGTGGCTGAAAAAAAATCTCAAGAAATATGACAGGCTGATAAAGAGACTTGAATCCAAAAAGACCGCTATCTGGGTAACTGCCGGCGATAAATTTTTCGTTAAATCTACGGTAGTGGATATTAAAACGGCTTCACGGGTTGGGCGGATTCGCTACACTACCGACTCGAGCGAGCCTGTTTTGGAATCTAATGTATATAAAGAACCATTTGAGCTTACGGAATCGGCAGTAGTAAAAGCTGCCCTTTTCGATGAAAAAGGGGAAAAGCTTTCAAAATCTCAACTCAAAATACGAAAACTCGTTCCAAGGACGGCAGAAGATACCGGCAAGCTCGAACCGGGTTTGAAATACAGCTATTACGAAGTTGAGAAAATGTGGTCGCTGCCGGATTACAAGGGGCAAAAGCCTGTAAAAACCGGAATCGTTGAAAAATTTAAGCTCGGTATGCAGCAAAAGGAAAATGATTTTGGTGTTGTATTCCAGGGGTATCTGGATATTCAAAAAGCGGGGTTGTATACATTTGAGCTGGACAGCGATGATGGAAGTAAGTTCTTTATAGGCAACGAGTTAATGGCTTACAGATGTGGCTGGCCTTTAGAGATCAAGGTTGGTAATATGTACTTTGAAAAGGGCAAGTATCCCATAAAAGTAGATTATGCAGAAGCGGGTGGGTTAGAGCATATAAGGCTTTATTACACTGGTCCGGGGATAAAAAGACAAGAAATTCCGGCTTCGGTACTATTTCGTAGTGTACAAAAAAAATAAAAATGCTATAATACCGGGCTTTGACAGTTTTATTAAACGTGTTTTGCCTTTTTGCGTTGTGCGATGAGGCGAAAATTTATCATATATAGTAAGTAGGAAAGGTTTTAAAATGGCAGTAAAAATCAGAATGACAAGGATAGGAAGGCGGCATCGCCCCTTCTTCAGAATCAACGCAATCGAATCGCGAAATCCCCGGGACGGCCGGATACTCGAAAAGCTCGGCCATTACGACCCGCTTGAAAAAGACAAGGCCAAACAGATTGTGCTAAAAACCGAAAGAGTTAAGTACTGGCTCGACAACGGGGCAGTACCTTCAGATACCGTTTCACAAATTCTTCTTCGTCTGGGAATTAAGACAAAGTTTGCCGAAGATAAAGCCGCTCGCATGGCAAAAGCCAGGGCCCAGGCAAGGGCAAAAGGGAAATTCTTCAACAAGGCTGAAAAAATAGCCGCCGAAAAGGTTGTCGAAGCCGCAAAGGCCGAAGCCGAAGCTAAAGTCAAGGCTGTCGAAGCCGCAAAGGCCGAAGCCGAAGCTAAAGCCAAGGCCGCCGAAGAGGCTGCAAAAAAAGCAGAAGAAGAGGCAAAGGCCAAAGCAGAAGCTGAGGCCAAAGC
>JAGLTN010000606.1 GCA_023135255.1 Planctomycetota bacterium | reverse complement strand
TGGTGGTGACCTTATCAAACAATGGCTTATCTTTTTTTCTGACTGCCTCATGCAAGAGCATCCACATTATTTCTATTGAGTGGCCAGTAAACATATACCAGGAAAAATCATCACTTCTGGTGTAATCGTGTTTCAGGTATTCATTGCTTATGCCGTATTCTTCATTCCAGAAGCTACTGACGAGATAATCTACATGCTGCGTTTGTATTTTTTCCATCTCGTCGTCTTGCAGAAAAGACAAAAGCTCCGCCAGCATCCAAACAATAACCATTGAATGTCCCTGGTTTCTGAGTGACAGATTATTAATATTCATCCCGCTGCCAGCCTCGATCTCTACGCCGGCATAATTGGCCAGGTCATATTTTGCCAACCCAGCCAGTATAGATTCTTTTGCCAATTTCAAATCTTCATCATTGCCGAGGGCTTTATAATATTGGATCAACCCTGCCCCGGCAAATAGCCAACCAAAAACATCAATACCAACACCCGATGCAGGTTTGCCTTGCCTGGTTACTTTGTCATACCATCTGCCTTTGCCAGCATACATATGGTTTAGCATAAACTCATGGATATTCTTTGCGTTCTCAAGCCATCTGTCCCCACCAAAAAAGTTAAACAGATAGCTGTAAAGCCAGAGCCCTCGTCCTTGAAAGACGACTGTTTTTTCATCGTTTTCAACATTTCCTTCTTCGTTCAGCTCGCAGATAACCCCTCCAAATTTCTTATCCAGGCCGCCTTTTTCCCAGAATGGCAGAAAGCCACTAAATAATATGTCGTAATAGAAGTCATAAAGTTCTTTAAGAGATTTTCCAGCCAATCGTTTTATTGTCTTATCATGTATATCCATAGATGTTTCCTTAAGGATTATCGCTACTGGTAAGAAGATTTTAGAAAGACAGTTAACTGAAGTCAACCGATTTTATAGCCTGCTGTAATTGATCATAAAAATAGACCGAGCTACCTTAGAGGTAGCCCAGCCGTCAAGATGTGGTATGGTTAGTGTTTTTAAGGGTTTCGTTGGGTTTTAATTGTTTTAATCAGCGTCTTCTACAACCAAATCGCCGTAAATCACGCGGTAAGTTTCACTTCCTTCGGGTTTATATCTGAATATTATGCTCATAGCATCATTGGTGGTAACTCCCTTACCAGTGTATTGCCAATCGCTGTCCGGAGCGAGATTTTGAATAAACAGCAAACCTTTTGTAATTTGAAGGGATGCTGCTAATTTTTCCTTTTCCGTCATCCCAAGCTCGTCAGTTTTCTTGTTGATTATTTCTCCCTGCGAGACCAACAACGCAACACCATCAAGTTTATCCGGGAAATGGCCATCTGAGTAAATATTTGCCCAGATATTCAGGGCTTCTATCAAATCCTGCTCTGTTGGATTTGCAAAATCCAAAGCCAATGGTTCAAGTGTATATTCCTCCGGCACATTCATGCTGAGGGCCAGTTCTTCAACTGGAATATTGAACTTAAAATTCCTCATTTCCAAAGTTGTTTGCCCCAGGGTTTTGTCATAAATTATCAACGCTGGCAAAGCATCCTCAACATCCGTCCATATCTTAAGGTCAATGCTGTCGTTGTAGATATGCAGTCCATCCGTTGGTCTATCGCTTATAATTCTTGTACCAAGAACTGCTACCTTTGTATTGGGGGATAGTTTTAAAATCTCAATTTTATCTTTTAGATATTGAAAATAATTAGTGGAGTAATTTGCTATATTACCAGATTCAGTAAAATAAGCTGTTTTTTTAACGCTGTTTAATATCAGAATGTGACCGGTATTATAGTCAATTGTATGTTCCAGACCATTTCCAAGAATTTGCTTACGATATTGACCTCCCACTATGTTTTTTATCACAGGCCCGCCCCCCAGGGCAACGTCAAATGTGGCAGTTTCTGCATTTAAAATATCATCAGCCACCCGGGTCCAGGCAACATTTGCTTCTACTGTCGAATTGCCTAACAGGTGTATTCCTAAGATAAGTGCGATCGCTATACTTGCCGCGGCAATGTATTTGACCAGATTTTTTCTTAAATGCCTTATTGATACAGTAAGGTTTGCAACTGGGCGGTAATTGGCTGATTGTGATTTTTCTATGTAGATTTGTTCTAAAACTTTTTCTTCTAGAAAAACATCCTCAGAGATCTCTTCACCTCTGAAGATTAGCCTCTCGCGAAGTTTCGTTGTCTCATTTGCCTGGAATTCACATTCCTGACACACATTTATATGCTCTTCGACAGCAAATCTCTCTTGCTCATCCAATAGCCCTTCGACATAACAGACCAGATTTTCTTTACATATTTCACAATTCATAATTATGTATCCTCTCGTTTTCCGCTCATTTCTCAACTATCTTTATTACTGAGCAATTCCCGTAAATTCTTATAAGCCCTCGATAAATTTTTAGTCACAGTCCCTAATGGCATCCCAAGTTTCTGAGCAACCTCCAAACATGACAAACCGCCGTAGTATCTTAACAGCAAAACCTCCCGTTGAGATTCAGGGAGCCTGGCAATTGTTTTTTCAAGCTCATAGTCGTCCTCCCTGTCTTTAGGGTCTATTTCTCCCTTTTCCGGCAACTCCGCCATGGTATTAAACTTTTTCTTATCCCTCAAATACTCTTTAGTAACATTGTTCGCTATGGAAATTAACCATGAAAAATAACTGCCGGGTTTCTCCAATTC
>JAGLTN010000605.1 GCA_023135255.1 Planctomycetota bacterium | reverse complement strand
ATGTCATTAGGACCGAATTTCTTCCTGAGCAAGCTCTTATCGCTGGCGTCAATACCGCCCCTGTCAACCCAGACCCAGCCATCTTCGCCGATCCACGTTGTGCCGCCCTTAAGTCCATGGCCGCCAGCCATTATCACTGTAATATCATTCGGATATTTGGCAGTAAGATGATACTTAATCGCAGCATCCCAAACCCCTTTGCGAGGCCACTGCCCATAACCTTCGATCTCCAAAGGACCATCGTATTGCATACCCAGGCCCCAATGAGCGATATCAACATGGTGCCCAACCCAGTCCATCAGCTGACCGCCGCCATGATCCATAACCCATCGCCAGGTCTTATGAACTCTCGCTGGGCAATAAGGCGACGAAGGCGCAGGACCTAACCAGCGATCCCAGTCAAGAGTCTCCGGCGGCGTTTCAGGGGTTTCTTTGCCCATGGTCCCTTCGCCGAAGTCACCCATTCCGCTCGGCAAGCCCACCTCAACTGTATGGATCTTACCGATACAACCGTTAAGCACCAGCTCACAAGCGAACCGGAAATGACTTTGTGCCCTCTGCCAGCTTCCTGTTTGCCATACCCTGTCATATTTCTTAATCGCATCGCACATTGCCCTGCCTTCAACAAGACTATGCGACAAAGGCTTTTCGCCAAAAATGTCTTTGCCCGCCCTGGCCGCCATGATCACCGGAACACTATGCCAATGGTCAGGCAACGCGATCGACAATGCATCAATATCGCCCCGCGCGATTATCTCTTCAAAGTTATGATAGGTCGCACAATCTTTGTTGCCGTACTTTCTGTCAACACGAGATTTCGCTCTTCTAAGATGGTTCTTGTCAATATCGCAAACCGCAACTACCTTAGCGTCGCCCTCAACAAGAAAACTGCCCAGATTACTTCCACCCTGCCAGCCTACCCCAATTGCTCCCATTGTGATCATATCACTCGGCGCAATATTTGAGCCTTTGCCAAAAACCTTTGAAGGAACAATATAAGGCACACCAACAGCCGCAGCTGCCAGAGACGCCGACCGTTTCAAAAAATCACGACGACTTACACTCTTTTTCGCAGACATAAAACATCCATTCTTAAAATATATACTACTCACAACTCAGTTTCCCCGCTTATCCGCGGGTAACTAACT
>JAGLTN010000604.1 GCA_023135255.1 Planctomycetota bacterium | reverse complement strand
TTATTCGCGGACATTTACTACCCTTTTAAGGGTTTAATTAAACTATTTTTTGATACTACGGTCCCGGATTCGATCTTACTGCCCTTGGCAAGCTCAACAGGGGCTACAATAACAACTCCCGAACCAACGTAACTGTCATCACCAATTTTAGTCTTGTTAATATTCTCACCGTCAAAATTAGCCGTTATAGTACCCGCGCCAATATTGACGTTCTTACCGATCTCAGAATCACCAATATAATTAAGATGTCTCGCCCTGACCCCCGCGCCAAGCACCGAATCCTTCACCTCAGTAAAAACACCCAGCACAACATCATCTTCAATAACAGTATCATTCCTCAAATACGCGAAAGGCCCGATCCTGCAACTCTTACCTATATTCGCAATACCATGAATATAAGTGAAAGGCTCAATAACAGTATCCTGACCGATCTGGGCCCTGGCGTCGATCCACGTATTATCCGGGTCAACAATAGTAACACCACCATCCATCAATTCATCCTGAACCCTGTCCTGCATTATCCTGCCCACCTCGCTAAGCTGCCTTCTGCTGTTAACACCGATCGCCTCTTCAGGCCTGACCGCCGTTATTGCCACAACCTTATGCCCAGCTGCAAGAACTATCGCCAACACATCCGTTATATAGTACTCATTCTTAACATTGTTAGGCTCAACTTTTTCAAGTGCCTCAAGCAATATTTTATTTTTGAAAAGATAATAACTTGGATTAACCTCCTGTATCGCAAGCTGCTTCTCATCACAGTCACTATCCTCAACAATACCCTGAATATTACCGTAGCTGTCCCTGCAAATCCTGCCGTAACCACTCGGATCATCAAGAACCGCTGTCGCCAAAGTCGTCGCAGACTGCTCCGAATCATGCTTGTCAACCAGCGTCTTCAAGGTTTCCTTCCGGATCAAAGGCCCATCGCCGCAAAGAACCAGCGTATCGCCGTCAAAACCTGCCAGCTCATCCTTACAGCACATAACCGCATGAGCCGTACCCTTCTGCTCCGCCTGCGTCACCCACACAATATCATCATGCCCGCCGTAACGCTCTTTAACCTGATCCGCCCCATAGCCTACAACCACATATATCTTTTCAACATCGACAGCACGACAAGCATCAAGAACATAACTCAGCATAGGCCTTCCACATACTTCGTGAAGTACCTTAGGTAGCATAGTGTTCATCCTGCTGCTGACACCCGCTGCCAATATTACTGCTGCTCGTTTTGCCATCTTAAAAAAACCTTAAAAATAAAATAACACTACCCGACCAGGACTTGAACCTG
>JAGLTN010000603.1 GCA_023135255.1 Planctomycetota bacterium | reverse complement strand
TACCCGCGGATAAACGGAAAAATTCAATTAGGATCAATATAGTGAAGATAATCGCTGATACCAATATACCTTTTGTTCAGGAATGTTTTTCGTCTATTGGTGAGGTTTCTCTTGTCGGCGGCAGAGATATTACAAAAGAAATCGTTGCTGATGCTGATATTTTGCTGGTCAGAAGTGTCACCAAAGTTAACAAGCAGCTATTACAAGGCAGCAATGTTAAATTTGTTGCCACTGCGACAATAGGTGTCGATCATATTGATACAAAGTATTTGAAACAGCAGGGGATCGGTTTTGCATCTGCTCCCGGCTCTAACGCTAATTCTGTTGCTGAATATGTGGTTGCCGGGTTGCTTGATATTGCTAATGAAAAAGATATCGCTTTAGAGGGCAAGTCTATTGGTGTGATTGGCGTTGGCAATGTGGGCAGCATAGTTGCTAAAAAAGTTAAGGCGCTTGGTATGAAAGTTGTGCTTAACGACCCGCCTTTGCAAAGACTGGCCGGGGACCAGAAATATCAATCAATCGAAAAGGTTTATGATTGTGATTTTGTTACCGTTCATACGCCTTTGACTTTTGATGGGATAGACAAGACTTATCACTTAGCGGATAAGGTTTTTTTTGATTCGTTGAAAAACGGCGGTATATTTCTCAATACTTCCAGGGGGGCAGTTGTTGACGGTGGTGCATTAAAGGATGCTGTTAAAAACAATAAATTCAAGGCAGTTGCGCTTGACGTCTGGGAGGCTGAGCCTGATATAGATATCAAGCTTTTGGATATGGTTGATATTGCTACGCCTCATATTGCGGGGTATTCTTATGACGGCAAGGTTTGCGGGATGGTTATGATATATGAGTCTGCTTGTGAGTTTTTTGGTTTTGAGCCTGAGTTTAGTTCGGAATCTTTTTTGCCCGTTCCTGAAGTAGCAACTCTTGAGGTGGACGGTTCGTTTGATTTAGATATTGAAGTTTTGCATAGCGTGGTTAAAAAGATATATGATATTAAAGCCGATGACGATAATCTGAGGCAACTGCTGAACAAGGCTGAAGCTGATAGGGGGGGCTGGTTTAGCGGCCTGCGAAAAAATTATCATATTCGCAGGGAATTTCAGAATACGCAGCTTAGTTTCAGCGGGAAGGGCGGCGATATTAAAAATAAATTTGCTGGTATAGGATTTAAAATAATACCCTTGAAGGGTAGTAAATGTCCGCGAATAA
>JAGLTN010000602.1 GCA_023135255.1 Planctomycetota bacterium | reverse complement strand
TGTTTTTATACTTGGCTGTAAAGGCTCAAATCCACTTCTCAGCGATGAGGATGTTAAATTTGAATCCGATGAATCTTTCAAAATAACAGCGAAAAAAGACAACGGCAGGATTGTTACCAAAATTCAGGGCGGTGACAGAGTTGGTACAATGTATGGCGTTTATCGTTACCTTAATAAACTTGGTATTCGCTTTTATGGTCTGGGCGAAACTGGTACGGTTTATCCATCTAAGCCGGTATTTGTCATAGAAGACTTGAATATTCTCGAAAATCCATCTTACCAGACCAGGGGCTTTCATGTATGGGGTGACAGAAAATGCGATGATGATTTCTTCATTTGGATGGGCAGAAATCGAATGAATTTATGGACTTCCGAAAATCAGCCTGTTGCTTTGCTTAAAAAACTCGGTATGAAACTGGCGGATGGCGGTCATGATATGCTTAAATCTTATCTTAACCCGGATGGTGAGTATCCATACAATCATCCGAAATTTAATGATGATGAGGATAAGCCCGAAGATCCCTATCAGCCTGGCGATGAATATACAGGCGATACAAATAACGACGGCGTTCTCACATATTTTGAAGCTCATCCCGAATGGTATGGCTTAAAAGAAGGTAAAAGAATCCCGAATGTTTCCGAATGGCAGGGCACAAGTTTCTGTACCTCAAACGAAGATGCACGCAAAGAATTCGCACGCAGAGTTGTTGAACAATTTGTTAGCGGGCAGTGGCAATATGTGGATATTTTAAACTTCTGGATGCTTGACGGCGGAGCGGGGTGCTGGTGCAAATGCGATAACTGCAAAGCCGACGGAACATATTCAGACAAGATTTTTATGGTTGGTTATGATATTCTAAATGAATTAAAACGAGTAAGAGAGGCAGGGCAACTCAGTCATCGTGTTGAGATAAGCGTTATCGCTTACTGGGAGACTCTTGACCCTCTGACAAAGCCTTTGCCGGATGACTACGATTACGAAAACAGCTCTGTCACGTTTTTCCCTATCGGCAGATGTTATGTTCATAGTCTGGCGGACCCAGCTTGTACTGAAGTAAATCAAGGCCAATTAAAAGCATATCAAGGCTGGACTATGGGCGAAGGAAGATATTATAAAGGCTCGGTCTTTATTGGCGAATATTATAATGTAAGCTCTATAAAGTCATTGCCGGTGGTATTCACAAAGATCATGGCAGCGGACCTGCCTTGGTACTATCGCACAGGGACAAGACATTTCCACTACATGCATACCCCGACAAAGCTGTGGGGAACATGGACCCTTAATCAGTACCTGATGGCTGCTTTGCTTTGGGATATAAATCTCGATTCAACTAAGTTCATTGATGACTATTTCGATCGTTACTACCCAACGACAAAAGAGACTACCCGAAAAGTTTACGAACAGCTTGAATACGCAACAGCTAACATAAAGGCTTTAAAGCACAACGTAGCAAGTAAACCATGGGGCTATAATCTAAACACAAGACTCATAAAGGGCGACCTCTTCGAACTTGACCACATGCAATACGACGAATCTCATCCCCAGCTAAACGACGGTCCAGACATTGTCGAAATGATCGACGCCATGGAATTGGCAAAGAAACATCTCGACCAGTCCCTGATGGATTGTAAAAATCTCGTCGAACAGCAAAGGCTCCTTGAAGACAAGAAAAGATTCGACTATGGCTATGCGATGTATCAGTATATCTTCCACATGGTGCGTACTTCAATGTTCCACAAAAGAGCTGACAAGTTAATGGCTGCAAGGGAATTCAGGATTGTCGAAAAATACGCTCAGCAGCTTAAAAATATGGTTGATGTAGTTAAAGTTGCCTCCGAACACGGCGATTCTCCTAACGGCTTCCAGGCAACCCAGTCGGTAAAACAGTTTAACGAGTTCAAAAAGCTCTACGGCGAAAAGTAATATGAAAGGAAATGCATAATGAGGCTTATATTTACAGTACTGTTTACCCTGCTTTGGGTTTCTGTTTCCTCTGCGGATATAACTATATTAGTAAACAAAGGCCCATTTGCTTCTATCGAGCAAGGGGCTGTTGCTGAAGATCAAACAAACTTTCTTGACGCTGATTTAACAGATGACCGTGCTTGTACAGAATGTTTTGCGGCAACAGAATTGGCCCAGTTTCTTCCCAAAGCCATAGACATCAAAAAAGAAAACATAAAATTCGATGCTTCTATGAAGATGCCTGCAACAGGCGATGTTTTTATTCTCGGCAGCAGAAAAACCAATCCGCTCATAGAAAGCCTTAAACAAACCAAAAACGCAAAACTCGAAAACGACCAGTCCTACCGGATATGCTCTTACGAAGATAACGGCAGAATAATAACCATTATTGAAGGCGCCGACCGCCAGGGGACTTTATATGGCGTATACGAATATCTTAATCGCCTCGGTGTAAACTTTATAGGCCTCGGTGAAAAAGGCATGGTCTTCCCAACTAAGAAAACAGCCTTACCATCCGACCTGGCAATAGTCGAAAACCCATCCTATTTTACAAGAGGGTTCTGGTCCTGGTATGACCGAAAACCTGACAAAATATTCTTCAGGTGGATGGCTCGCAACAAACTAAATTTCTGGACAACAGAAAATCAGCCCGCAAGATACCTTAAAAAACTTGCCTTCAAACTTACCGCTGGCGGCCACGACATTCATAAAAATTACTTTAACCCCCTTAGCGAATACCCATTCAACCATCCACTTTACCAAGGAGATGAAGACAAACCCGACGACCCCTACACCGTAGGCGATAACTACCAAGGTGACGCCAACAACGATGGCATGCTCAGTTACTATGAGGCCCACAAAGAATGGTTCGGCTTCAAATTCGGCAAAAGAACAACCTACGTCCGAGACTGGCAAGGCTCAAGCTATTGCATCTCAAATAAAGACGCTGGAAAAGAATTCGCCAGAAGGCTCGTCGAACAATTTGTCTCTGGTGATTGGCAATACGTCGACGTACTTAACTTCTGGATGCTTGACGGCGATTATAAACAGTGGTGCGCCTGCGAAAAATGCAAAGCCCTCGGAAGCCATACCGACCAGATTTTCATTGCAGCCAACGAGGTCCTAAAGCAATTAAAACAAGCACGTGACGCCGGCAAGGTAAACCACCGCGTAGAAATAAGCGTAATAGCCTACGCAGCATCCATCGAGCCTCCTACAAAACCATTGCCCGATGGCTACGATTTAGAAAACAGCTCCATTACATTTTATCCGATTTGCAGATGCTACGCACACAACATGGGTGACGGCTCATGCACAGGCACAAATCAGATATATGTAAATCAGCTGAAAGGCTGGACGCAGGGGCAGGGCAGATATTATAAAGGCACATTATTTATTGGCGAATATTATAATGTCAGCTCAATAATGACCATGCCCGTCGTATATATGAAATCGATGTCAGCCGACATCCCATGGTATTATAACATTGGCGCCAGAGATTTTCAGTACATGCACACCCCGACAAAGCTATGGGGCACATGGACAGTCAATCAGCACCTAATGGCAAAACTCCTGTGGAATGTAAAAGCTGATGCAACAAAAATTCTGGAAGATTATTTCACTAATTACTACCCGACCACATCTAAGACAACCCGCAAATTCTACGAAGCTCTTGAATTTGCATCCGCAAGTATCAAAGCCATCAAACACTCTACCCTTGATTACAACCTTCGTTGCAGATTCCTGAAAAAGACTTCACTATTTCCTTCAGGTCATTTGCAGTACTACGAAACCCACCCAATGCTGAACGATGGCCCCGATGTC
Source organism: Planctomycetota bacterium (assembly GCA_023135255.1). Taxonomy (GTDB): domain Bacteria; phylum Planctomycetota; class Phycisphaerae; order Sedimentisphaerales; family Anaerobacaceae; genus JAGLTN01. The sequence goes on along the minus strand of JAGLTN010000602.1, from coordinate 706 downwards.
GTAGAAATAATCCAGGCTGTAGAACTCGCACAACGTCATATCGACCAGTCTTTGCTTGATTGCTCCGACCCCATAGAACAGCAAAGACTTCTCGAAGACTGGGAAAGATTTGACTATGGCAAAAAGATGTACTATTTTCTTTACCACATGATCCGCTTGGAAATGTTCCACCGCGCAGACGATATCGTAATGGCAAAACACGAATTCAAACTACTGGACAATTACAAACGCCAATTAGAACAGATCGTCGAATACGTAGACGTCTTCTGCGAATACAAAGACGCCTACAATGGCTTCGGCGCAACTCAATGCACAAAACAATTTGAAGAATACGAAAAACTCTATGGCCATGAATAACATTACTTTTACCAGATATGGTATTTACAAGTTGAATTTTAATTTATATAATGCCCGCTTGATACGCCGATGTAGCTCAGTTGGTAGAGCATTACTTTCGTAAAGTAGGGGTCGCGAGTTCGAATCTCACCATCGGCTTTGCAGGTTTCAAAAATATTACTTCAATCGGAGTTGAGCCATGGAAAAGCACGCAGAAAACGATTTTAAAGACAATATCTCTCGCAGAAGTTTCCTCCAAAAAACAACAGCAGCTGTCGCAGCCTATACAATGGTCAAACCTGCCCAGGTTTGCGGCACACAGGCCAACAGCCGAATTAAGATTGGTGTTATTGGAATGGGTTGGCGGGGC
>JAGLTN010000601.1 GCA_023135255.1 Planctomycetota bacterium | reverse complement strand
AAAAGAACTTTCACCTTTGCCGGGCGGTCTGCTATCTGAGTCAGCAGAACAGCCAATATTATCGGTGCGGCAAGAATCACAATACTGTTGATCGCGAGTCGCTTATTCGAAGCAAAGCCAGCTGCGATGCCGGCTGCGATGAGAAATAAAACAAGCGGTATTTCTATTGCGGTAAAACGATAACTAAGTCTGGCTGAGAGAACTAATCGACAAAGCCAAAAAGCAAATAGTATTATCAGGACGAATGAAAAAGTCAGACTCACAACAATTGAACTGAGGTACGGCGTTGTCGAAGATGACTGGACGTTCATACCCTCGGTGAAAGTTGCTCTTAGTGCTACTATGCACAGGCAGGCTGAGAATATCAGCCCGGTGATGAAGCTTTTCGTGCTTGTATTTTCTAAATTCGTTTTATTTTTTATCATTTTGATTGCTTAGCAGTTGATTCGAGAATCGCAATTATCGCAAGTATCATGAATGTCTGTACGAATATTAAAACTGCGCCGATAAGATTTACCTGATAGAGAAAAACCGCGCCAAGACCCGTACAAACCGTCGCAAGGTATAGCGTTAAGACTACCTGGGTATCTGATAGGCCTCTGCGTTTCAGGCGGTGAGAAAAATGTTGAGTATCACCTACGAAAGGACTTTTACCCTGGCTGATTCTGAGTATCGTTACGCTTATGAAATCGTAGAAAGGTACTGCCATGATTATCAGGGGCATGAGGATTGGATACCAGTTTTCGTTTTGGGCCTGGTTGTAATAGGTGGTCTTCAGCGTCAAAGTTGCGAGGAAGAAGCCTATTACGAATGAGCCTGCATCGCCCATGAAAATTTTTGCGGACGGAAAGTTAAAAATAAGAAAGCCTAACAAGACCGCGATAAATACCAACGTCATAATGCTGATAAAAATCTGACCATGAAGGACAGCAGAAGTTAGCAGGATCGAGCTTACTATTGCAGCTATCCCCGCGGAGGCACCATCCATGTTATCAAGGAAGTTGAAAGAATTTATAACAAAAGTTATCCACAGGGCAGAGATAACAGAAGTTATTATTCTGCTTTCGATGAAGAACTCGACTCGGACATCAGCAACGAATGCTGCGATGAACGCTACTATCAGCTGAACGATAAGTTTGAAAAATGGGCTGAGGTGTTTTTTGTCATCGTAGAGACCAACCGCGAATAATGCTGTCATACAGGCTAAGATAATCAACAGCTGAGGGACTTTGTCGAGAAAGCCCACAATGTGGATAGTTACGGATTCGTCGAAATATCTGCTTAGGCCGGTTGTGAGGAAAAACTTAACTACGATCATCGAATCAATTAAAATAGCGGCTAATGAAGCGAAGATCGCAATGCCTCCGCCAAGGGCTATCATGTTCTGGTTGTATCTGTCCGGCGATGGAATTGAAACGAAGCCCGCTTTTATTGACCTTTTTTTCACAACAGCAGTTAGTATCGCTGAGGTAAAAAACGAAGCTATGAATAACCCTGCTGTGATTGTTATTAGTGTCACGATTTAAGTTGCTCCAATAAACGAATTCTCACTTTGCTCAAAAAATCCTGGTAATGCTGAGTTTGATAATCCGGGTATGTCCAATCGAAGCATCGCCATCGCTTTTTTTCATAGATCAGCGTAACCTCAGCATACATATTATCGCCTATGTATATACGATGAGAGAAGTTTTTTGTTGACGCTAAAATCAATTTTGAAGGTTCGATCAGACCGGGGTCCAAATTTACCGGCCTGGGCAGATCATCTCTTAGTGTTTTTGCGAGTGCCTTTTCGATTTCGTTGGTGCGGTGCTTTATTTGGGCAAGTTCCCCCGGATCGATAAGTTTATCGACAGCAACGAATTGCCTTAATGGTTCGGTGCCTATCTCATTTACATAATAATCGGTCTGCGTAAAAGACCAGGCATCGCTAACCAGGTCGAAATCGCCGAACTCAGCTTTCAAAGTTTCGAGAGCTTTTGCCAGACATTGCTCATCGCCAGCGAGAATGCCTATAATGAGCTTTACAGGCTGAACTGGATTTATCTGCCACATGGCTATCCTTATATACTGATCCCAATTGAATTTTATCTTAAGGGTATAATTCAGCTTTCATTGCTTTTACCATTTCAATGATTTTTTCCGCAGCACCAGCGATATCAACTTTACTGCTATCGGATTCGCTGCGCAGTTTTATTTCTACATTCCCATCTGCGATCGATCTTTTGCCTATGGTTACTCGCAGCGGTATGCCGATAAGGTCGGCATCTTTGAATTTAACTCCGCCCCTGGCGTCACGGTCATCCCACAGCACTTCGATACCTGCTGCTTCGAGGCCATCATGGATTTTTTGAGCTACAGATGTTATTTCCTCATCATCTCCAATTGAGGTAATCATTACTTCGAAAGGCGCAATAGTTATTGGCCAGATTATTCCATTTTTATCGCAGCCTGCTTCGATAGCTGATGCGATTATTCTGTTTATGCCTATGCCGTAACAGCCCATAGTGCAGATCTGTTCCTTGCCGTTTTCGTCGAGGAATTTTGCACCCATTTTCGAGCTGTACTTTGTACCGAGTTTGAAGACCTGTCCCACTTCGATACCTCTTTTGAAGAGTAGCTTTTTGCCCTGGTAGGTGTCACCTTCGACTGCGTTTCTTATGTCTGTTATTTCAATGTTGTCGCCTTCGAGTGGGAAGTCGCGCCCCGGAACAACGCCTTTGACATGGCAATCGGTTTTATTGGCACCGGCTACAGCGACCTGCATTGCAGCAACAGAGTGGTCGATGAAGATTTTGTCAACGTTGCCAGCTAATCCTACAGGGCCTGAAAAGCCTACTTTCGCAGATGTCACTTTTTCTATGGTTGCTTCGTCGGCAAGAACGGTATGGATACCATTCAGGGCCTGGGTTAGTTTTTCCGGGTTTACTTCGTGGTCGCCTCTTACCAGAACAGCAACAGTTTGCTTTGGCTGATCTTCATTGCCCGCACTGTAGATGATAGTTTTAATCATCTTGTTCGGTTTCGTCTTCATGAATTTACAAACATCTTCAATTGTGCCGGCGTTTGGCGTGCTTACTTCGGTCAAGCTCGGTTGACCTGCAAGAGGCGGGTCTTTTTCTACCGCATCGACAGCAGCTTTTTCAATATTCGCAGCATATTTACCATCCTTGGTATAAACAATCATGTCTTCGCCGTTTTCACAGGGAATAGTAAACTGGTGCGAACCTGAACCACCCATTTCACCAGCTTCAGCTTCAACTATAACGTAGTCAAGGCCGCAACGTTTGAATATTTTGCAATATGTGTCGTACATTAAGCGATAAGTTTCTTCGAGTGATTCGGCTGTTGCGTGGAAGCTATATGAGTCTTTCATTATGAATTCACGACTGCGAAGTACACCGAAACGCGGGCGAAACTCATCACGGAATTTAAAGCTTATCTGGTAAATATTAATCGGCAGTTGTTTATACGAATTTATTTCGTTTGCGCCGACAAATGTTACGACCTCTTCCGCGGTTGGAGCAAGGACGTTTACTCTGCCGTGGCGGTCGGTAAACTTTGCCATTGTTTCGCCATAGTCAACGTCTCTGCCGGTTTTCTGCCAAAGCTCGATGGGCTGAATCGCTGGCATAAGTATTTCCTGTGCGCCGGCTTTGTTCATTTCATCGCGGACGATCTCGGTAACTTTGCGCAGGCAGCGAAACCCTGTCGGTAGGTATGTATATGTGCCGCTTGCGAGCTTTCTTATTAAACCAGCACGAATCATAAGCTGGTGAGAGGGAATCTCGGCGTCTGCGGGTATCTCTTTAATTGTCGGTATCAACATCCGGCTGTATTTCATTGGTATTTCCTTTTTGGCAGCATTGGCTAAATAACTTCTACATTTTAAAAAACCTTAACGAATTTAACCAGTTTTATACCCAAATCGGGGTTTGGTTGCAAGGATTTAACATAAGCAATTTATACCCTTCAGGGTAGTAAATGCCCGCGAATAAATCCCTAAC
>JAGLTN010000600.1 GCA_023135255.1 Planctomycetota bacterium | reverse complement strand
TATATCATCTTTCGGATGCGGGTTCGACGCGTGACAATGCCATTGGCTGTTATGTATAGGCCAGAGTTTGCCCTTATCGATAAACTTCTTTATCGAATCTTTATTTGGGCAGCCGTGATAACCGATCTCGCTAACAAAACACGCATTATTATCCGAATAAAATTTTGCCTTATAATATCCTCTCGGCCCCCATAGATGCTGTTCAGGTCCAAGAAAAGAATCACCCGATTTCACAACTGCATCTCCGCAAAAGGGACTGCTCGGCAAAAATTGCCTGTAAGGATCGTGCTGATTAACCACTGCCGGTAAAGTCTCCCTCGTCAGGCGATTTTTACCCGGATCAACCCCACCATAAATATCCATACAAAAAACATCAACCTCATTGTCACCGGCCCAGATAGCTATACAAGGATGATTACGCAGCTTCCGCAAGACCTGCTTTGCCTCATAAGCGATCTTCTCCTGAAACTTATCATCCTGCGGATAATACCCGCACCCAAACCCAAAATCCTGCCAGACCATTATCCCGTGCTTATCGCAAAGATCAAAGAACTCATGATCTTCATAGACGTTCCCGCCCCAGCACCGCACCATATTACAACCAAGATCAACATACATATCCATCGCTTTTTTAAGCCTGCTTTTATCTCTGCTGTGAAAAGCATCCAAAGGCACATGATTCGAACCTTTAGCAAATATCTTTTCACCATTACAAACAAACACAAACCGCCCCGGATCGGCTTTCGTATTGATCTCGGTATGATCAAGCTTTATCTGACGAATACCAATTTTCTCAGCCCGGCAGTCAATAACCTTGCCCTTATAAATAAGCTCAGCAGTAACATTATAAAGATTCGCCTTGCCATAGCCCTTAGGCCACCACAGCCTGGGCGCCTTAATATCGATCTCTAACCTGCCATAAGTATGATACGCATTAACAGTTTTCTCAAATCTGCTCTGACCGCACTGCCCTGCTATTTTAATCCGGTAATCATCCAGCTCATATTTATCCGTAACAAACTGCCACTTCACCCAAACCTTAGCGCTCTTTTTCGCCAATTCAATAGTAGCATAGTAAACATCAGTAAACTTTTCTGTTCTCTTAGGTTCAATACTGACATCTCGCCAGATACCCGCAGAAACTATCCTCGGCATAATATCCCACCCATAACTATGAGCCGCTTTGCGGATTCGCAAACTGTCAAAATTCATCGCCTGGGCATTCTCGCAAACACTATGCTGATATTTCCGAGCTTCAAGAACAGCACTTTTAATATGCACAACAATCTCATTGCTGCCCAATTTTAGAAAATCGCTGACATCAAAACGGTGCTCAATAAACATATTATCAGCCGAACCGACTTGCCTGTTATTAACCCACACATCCGCAATACAATCCAACCCCGCAAATACCAACTCTGCCCCCGTTTCAACAAGTCCCTTATCAGCCTTGAAAGACCGTTTATACCACCATTCATTAAATTCACATTTTCGAACCTCATGAACATTGTCTCCAAAGAAAATCTCCGGCAAGATACCCGCTCGCTCCAGATCAAGCTCAACATTACCAGGCACAACAGCCTCAACACAATCCAGTCTTGCAAGATTCGCTATTTTAGGCTCGCTATATTGCTTCTGTCGCCGCCAGTAAAGTTTCCATTTACCATTCAAGTTTATCATCTTAATAAACCCTCAAGATTTCATTTTCTCTAATGGTCTGTATTATAGGCAACAAATCTCATTAAAAAAACAAAAAACCTTAATTACTTGATTATCTAAAAGACCAGCGGTATCATATTCTGGTTATGAGAATACCAATTACAAAATATGGATTGCCGCAGGTAGTGGTTTTCTCGGCAATATTGATAGTACTAATGGTCATAGCTCTGCTTGTCGGTAAAAAACACCTGCCGATATGGGCCACCGTTGCCATTGAAGTAATATTATTAATAGTTCTGGTCTGGGTATTATCTTTTTTCAGAGACCCATTCAGAGCAACCCCAACCGACAAAAACCTGCTGACAGCACCGGCTGACGGCAAAGTGACAGATATCGAAATAGTCGATGAAAACCAGTTCATTCAGGGCAAAGCTTTGAGGATCGGCATATTTCTGAGCATTTTCAACGTACACATCAACCGCGCACCTTGCGATTGCATCGTAGAAAAAATAACCTACAAAAAAGGTAAATTTAAAAACGCCATGGACCCTGAATCTGGCAGAATAAACGAATCGAACGACCTTTACATCACAAGAGCCCAATCACCACAGGATAAGCTCATTGTCCGTCAGATAAGCGGTGCAATAGCCCGCCATATTGTCTGCAAAACCGCTCCCGGACAAAAACTAACCGCCGGTCAGCAATTCGGAATGATTAAATTTGGCTCAAGAACCGAGCTTT
>JAGLTN010000060.1 GCA_023135255.1 Planctomycetota bacterium | reverse complement strand
ATCTGCGATTTAAGCAGTAATACCAGGGTCCGGACCAAAATCCGGGCCCTTTTTGTGCGCCGGGCACGGCGCATAGCTTATAGGGTGAAAGTCCCTTACGGTCTGCGATCTGCCGATTAGTTTTGTTGGCTGTTGTAGTGATGATATATTTAGGCTGGATTGTTGAAGAGCATTCGAATCTTTGTGAACGCCTGATTTATTTAAGCCAACCATTGCCGGATAAGCCTGATTTACTATTATACCGTTTGTTAGCAAGCCTGACTGAAGTAATAAATACCTGTTTCTGACTCCACAAAGATTTACTGCGAAAAAGCTTACAAGAAGACCCCTAAGTTTGGGTAGAATTTCCTTGACAAACCGGATGCAGAAGGGTAGACTCTTGCCGAGCAAGAAGGTTTAGTCGCAGAATACAGCGGGAAAGGTGATGAAAACCTCGTTTTTGTGTCAATTTCTGCATTGAACCATGTATCTAACTCTTCAAGAAAATAGACGGTATTATATCTTATCGTATGAACATTGTTTTTATTGCTTGCGCGCCATACAGCATGGTGGTCTTGCAAAAAACTGAGTTGTTCAGAGGTCTCTGGACTTTTTTTTTAGGAGAAAAGGTATGAAAATGAGAATTTCAAGTCGGGACAGTTTTTCTCAATCATCGATCGGGAAGAAAATTATTATACTGGTGGTAGTTTCAGCACTGCTTTGTGCTGTGAGTAACGTTTGTGCAATCACTTATGTTTCTAATCAAAGCGGCGATTGGGCAGACGAGGGTATCTGGACCCCTACAGGATTGCCAGGCATGTTCGATGATGTTACGATATCAGCAGGTACTATAGTTGCAGCCGGCTCCCGTGATGAGACAAAGTTAACAGCACAAGTCGTAGTTTCTACTCTTGACGTATATGGCACGCTGTGTCCTTACAACCCGTCGCGGGGTCGTGGATCAGGTATGACTATATTCGCAAGGCAAGTCCGTAACTATGGTACAATCAATGGCGAAACGTTTGATTACGTCGGCCGTAGTTACGATGCATCTAGCGGCGGTATCTTTATATCGCTGCTCAATGAGTCTGGTAATCCCGCGCCTATGTTTCTTAACGCGGGCATGATTTTGCCAGGGGATGGCTCCAATAATGGTGGCTCATTTTGGTTGGATGCCTCTTCACTGGCGATGGTGACGAACACCGGTACTATCCGATGCCGAGCCGGCAGACGCGCAAGTGGCGGGGGCGTGATAATATCCGGTGGGATTGTTAATAATGGTCTTGCAGGACAACCCGGTACAATACGGGCTGGTGACAAATTAATGGCCGGTGGCGGCGGACACGGTGGAGACGTGAGACTAACGGGCTCAGGCGGCGGGGTAATTAACACGTCGGGGTCGGTGGTGCGTGCAGGTGACGGCTTAATCCAACGGGATGGCGGTCGTGTAGAACTCATATCATTTTTTTGGGGTAGTACAATCAACCAGAACGGTGCAACGATTCAGGGCGGAGACGGTTGTGGTCCCGGTGATATTCGGCTGTCTGGTGGAACCTTCGTCAATAACGGTCTTTTAATACCCGGTGACAATATATGCTCGCCGGTCGGGCTTGACGGTAACGTACGTCTGGACCCGCCGGAAGGTATATTCGAAGGTGGGGCAGAGGTTACTGGTGGTCGCATCGAAATCGTAGGTGGAGATTTATTGACAATAGGCGACTTAAATAATCCAGGGGCTATTCAAGCTGACGAGGACGTGGTAATTACCCTTGCTCCGGGCGGGACACTTGATATGCGCAACAATACGGCTGGTACAAATTGGATTATCGCCGGTAACGATATTATCATTAGAGCCGACAATATTCTTCTGGACACAGATGTGAATCTGGTAGATATAATGTCGGCAGGCAGCGGTTCGATAGTTGCAACGGCAGGGACCCGTGATTCACAACTGTACATCTCACCTGATATCGATTTTGATATGAGTCCCGGCCAGAGCTTTAAACTGGAGGTTGCTATAGCTAATAACGGCAACGTCAGCGAAACTGTCGATTACGAGTTGACTACAAACGGCTCATGGGTTTCTCCTAATGACGTTAATGGTACATGGACTCTCGAACCAATGGATGCAAATACGATTGTGATTGATGTTAATGTGCCTTCTGATGCCAATATGGGTGAAAGTGTTACTGTTACCATCCATGCAGCCACGCAACAAACACCGGTTGCAGAGGCTATTGCTCAGATAACAATAAGGATACCATCTTATATGGCGGACTTTGACCTGGATGGCGTTGTTAACTATAACGATTTAAAGATTTTGCGTGACGCGTGGCTGAGCGAAGAAGGAGATGGCAACTGGAACCAGACTGCTGACATGTCATGGCCTGATTACGGTAAAATCGATGGTGTGGATTTTGCCATTTTGGCTGCGTCTTGGCTTAAGCAGGAAGAATCGGAGTGTCTCTGTTATAATTTCGACTTCGACCTCAATGGTGATGGATTGGTAGACTTAAGCGACGTTGCTATCCTCACCGCCTGTGTTAGTGGCGGCGATGCCTGCGACGAGTTCAATTGCGACTATAATAACGACGAATCGACAAACCAGACCGATTTATTATACCTGATGGCCATAGTGCAGAGTTTTCCTGGATTCAGTGGCACAATCTGTGAGGCTGAAGCTATTTGTTGCGACGACGGCGAGGTTTGCGAGTAACTTCACTAATAGAATTTAAGTTAGTACGTGTGACATTGCTTGCCGGTGTGCTTATGGCGACTCCGGTTTCTATCAGGGCTGTGTAGATGATTTCAGGATGTACAAGCAGGGCTCTAAGCCATGCAGAGGTTCTTACTCTTGCAGGGCAGGCATCTGCAACAGTACCGCTTAGCATGTTTGATGACGCAGAAGATTCTGACTTCAACACTGACGAAGTAGTTGACTTCAAGGATTACGCAATCCTTGCTAACGAATGGCTGGTTGATGACCTTTGGCCTTAATCAAAGGCTGAAACAGATTCGATCTGCGATTTAAGCAGTAATAC
>JAGLTN010000006.1 GCA_023135255.1 Planctomycetota bacterium | reverse complement strand
AGTTAGTTACCCGCGGATAAACGGTAGAATTCAATTGGGATTAGTATAATATATGGCTGTTCGAAATATAAAATTTACGGTTTTGTATGACGGCAGCAGATATCACGGCTGGCAGGTTCAGCTTGGTTTAGATACAATTCAGCAGCAGCTCAAACGGGTTGCTACTGAATTATTTGGTTTTGAGGTAAATGTCACCGGGGCGAGCAGGACAGACGCGGGGGTTAGCGCTTTTGGGCAGAGTGCGATTATGCAAGTCGAGAGTCCTGTTCCTACTGAGAATATTGCTAAGGCGATGAACCATCGTTTGCCTGATGACATTTTTATTTGCGATGTTCAGGAGGTGCCGAAGGGCTTTAATGTCATTGGTGACGTCACGAATAAGATGTATCGTTATTCGATATATACGGGCGAGGTCAGACCTGTTTTGGAGGTTAGCCATTGCTGGTATGTTCCTGCTTCGTTTGATGTTGAGAGTATGAGCAGGGCGGCGGGGGTTTTGGTTGGCAAGCATGATTTTAAATCTTTCGCAAGTACCGCAGATGAAAGGACAAGTTCGGTTAGAACTATTTTCCGGTGTGACGTTGCGTCGGAGGGCGATTGGGTGTATATTGAGGTTGAAGGTGACGGGTTTCTTTATAATATGGTGAGAAATGTTGTTGGTTCGCTTGTTGAGGTTGGTTTGGGCAGGTGGGACAGTGGGAAGATGAAAGAGGTTCTTGCGGCTGTCGACAGGAGAGCGGCTGGGCCTATAGCGCCGGCGGGCGGACTTTGTTTAATGTGGATCAAATATTGAAGATAGTTCATATAATTACAAGATTGATATTGGGCGGAGCACAGGAGAATACAATCCTTACGTGCCGGGAGCTTTCTGCGAGGGGGCATGATGTCATTTTGATAACCGGTCCTGCGATCGGACCTGAGGGGAGTTTGTTTGGTCATACTGAAAATATGGGTTTCGAGGTGGTTAGGCTTGAAAGGCTGATACGAGCTATTCGACCTATCAATGACTATCTGGCTTATTGTGAGCTTAAGATGCTGCTTGGGAAACTTGACCCTGATATTATTCATACGCATTCTGCTAAGGCTGGTATTGTTGGTCGGTTTGCGGGACACGCTTTGAAGAAAAATGACAAAGACGGCAAAAGGCCCGCGGTTGTTCACGGCGTTCATGGGTTGGCGTTTCATCGGTATCAGAGTAAGTTGCTGAACAGGTTTTATATTGCAGTTGAAAAGGCAGCGGCGGAGAAGACGGATGCTTTTATCTGTGTGGCAGATGCGATGAAAGAGCAATCTTTGGCGGTTGGTATCGGGCGGAAAGGGCAATATACTACAGCCTATTCAGCGATGCAGGAAGGTGCTTTTTTAAAGCCTATAGATGAAGCGAAGAAGCAGATTTTTCGGCAGCAGTATAAAATTGACGATGATGCGGTCGTGCTGGTTACTGTCGCGAGGCTTTTTGAGCTTAAAGGGCATGATTATATTATTGAGTCGGCGAAAAGGTTGGCTTCTCGCTATGAGAATGTTGTCTGGCTTTTTGTTGGTAATGGTAATCTGGCGGGTAAGTTTAAAAGAGAGATTAAGAGACTTGGGTTAGGCGGGCGGATTAAATTTACGGGGTTATTGCAGCCTGATGAGATACCACTTGCGATACAGTCGTCGGATATACTTGTGCATTGTTCGCTGCGGGAAGGACTTGCCAGGGTTCTGCCTCAGGCGATGCTTTGCGGCAAACCCGCGATAGCATTTGATCTTGATGGTGCGAGGGAAGTTGTTAATGAAAAAACGGGCAG
>JAGLTN010000599.1 GCA_023135255.1 Planctomycetota bacterium | reverse complement strand
TATGTTGTTATTCGTGGCTCGAAAAAAGCCTGATATACCCTTAAGGGTAGTAAATGTCCGCTAATAAATCCGTAACTTGTTATTTTTAAGTTAGTTACCCGCGGATAAACGGTAAAATTCAATTAGGATCAGTATATATTGAATCAGCAAACTTATCGCAATCTGATCAGCGGCCGTTCGAAAGGAATAACAGCTATCCTGATGCGTTTTTTGCTGCGCGTAGTTTCGGTGTTTTACTCAGCTGTAATAAGAACCCGCAATTTTTTATACGATACGAAGACACTCAAATCCAAAAAGGTTGATGCCGTCATAATCTGCATCGGAAACATCACCACAGGCGGAACAGGTAAAACCCCTCTGGTAATCTGGCTTTGCAATCTTCTGCACGAAAAAAACATCCGCACCGCAATCTTAACCAGAGGCTATAAAGCACTCAAAGGCAAATTCTCAGATGAACCCGCCATCCTCGCAAAAAGCTGCCCCGATTGCCGAGTACTCGTAAATTCCAATCGCACAGAATCCGCCCAAAAAGCAATCACTGAACTAAAGGCAAAAATGTTAGTAATGGACGACGGCTTTCAACACAGAAAACTCCACCGCGACCTGAACATCGTGACAATAGACAGCACTTGCCCTTTCGGCTACGAAAAGATATTACCCGCAGGTCTGCTGAGAGAACCCGCAACCACCCTGAAAAGAGCACACGCTGCAGTAATAACCCGCTCAGACCAGGTATCCCAAAACAGATTAAACCGGATAACAGAAAAAATAAAAAAAATCAACCCTGATATCGTAATCGCAAACGCGATACACAAACCCGTTTGTGCAAAACTCATGGGCCAGCCCGAACTGACTCTCGAAGAACTGAAAAATAAAAAAATATTTGCGTTTTCCGGAATAGGCAACCCCGACGCATTTTTAAATACAATAAAAAAACTCGATCTAAGCCTCATAGAGTCAAAAAGCTACAATGACCACCACAACTACACCCACCAGGACATCGAAGACATCTACCAGCGTGCCGCATACCTCGATGCGGATTTAATCCTCTCAACACAGAAAGACTGGACAAAAACCGCCCTGCTGATGAAAGGCCGAGACGATATCGACTTCGGATATCTGCTGGTTGAAATGGACCTTATTCAGGGCAAAGAAAAAATAACACAGTTGATAAATAATACCATCCAAAGTAAAATGCTGGATGGGAATTTTGTAGTTAATTAGGAATAAGAGTCGGATATGTACGAAAAACTTTTAAAAACCGTTACAAATCTTGGTTCGCCAAAGATACTCATCGTCGGCGACTTCATGCTCGATGTCTATATTTATGGCGACGCTGAAAGAATAAGCCCCGAATCGCCCGTACCTATTCTGAAGATCACAAAAACACAATACCGTTGCGGCGGAGCTGGTTCGGTAGCGACAGACGTTTCCGCTCTTGAAGCAATCCCCATCTGCCTTGGTTTCATAGGCGATGACATCAATGGTAAAAAACTCAAAAAGCTTCTCAATGAAAATAACGCTGACACGACCTGCTTGATCACCATCAAAGACAGACCCACAACCAGCAAGCAAAGACTGATAGGCCTG
>JAGLTN010000598.1 GCA_023135255.1 Planctomycetota bacterium | reverse complement strand
GTTGAGTTTGGGTATATGGATGCGTTGCCTATGGATCCGTTTAGTGATGGGTCTTTGGGTTATAAAATCATAGAAGACGATTTTGTTTTGTATAGTGTGGGTATGGATTTTGAAGACGACGGCGGCAAAGTCGAATATCACGATAATGGCAAGGTAAACCAATGGAAAGGCAGCGATTACATATTCTGGCCAACACGGAAAAAAGCGGAATAATACAACCAAATTGCTAAAAAGGCCGATTTATTTTTAATCAGCCTTTTTTAACACAATAAAGCAGGTGGTTTCTTTATTTGTAAATGTTTTTTTGATAAATATATACGGTTTTTTGGCGAATATTGAGATTTTTGATGAAATGAAGGATTTTTAGCTTTTTCAATTCTGTTTTTTTGTTGACTTAGCTTTACAGATTTTGTATAAGGGAGGTAAGTTAGCAGAGGTAAGTTTCTGTTAACATGCGGAAAAGAAGAAGGAATAAGAGAAAAGGTTGTTGTAGCGGTTTTGTTTAGCATTTCTTTTATTGTCTTTCTTTGGTCGAGATTGATTGGGTTATTTACGATGACTTAATTGTGGTATTTAAGAGAAGAAGGAGAGCAGAGTGATGAGAAAGTTAATCGTTTTATGTGTTGTTTTATCATTGTCCTGTAGTGCGTTTGCGGCACTTACAGGGTTGGCAACCGATATTCTGGAACCAAGTTGGCGTGGTCAGGCTGGTACAACGCTTCAGGCGTGGAGCTTCGGTACGGGGGCCAATCCCGCAGATTTGTCTCTGGATATGAATCCATACGGCACACCAGTCGCGGAGGTTTTTACCCCCAGTACTACGTTCCCTATGAGCACATACTGGAAATCAAGCGATAATGGCCATGATGGTGTATGGCAGATTTATGGCAGTAATTATATGTTGCTGCACATTCCGAATACTGAAAATATCGCGCCGAATACATCAAAGGAAATCTGGCTGCAGATTACATATTCAGCTGGTTCGATTCTCAGGAAACCGAATTTACAGGTTATGCCTGGTGACGTAACTGTTGAGCATGTCCAGGAAACCGTGATTGACGAACTCTATTATCACGATGTGTTTAAGATCACTCTCGTTCCAAATCCTACAGAGGAATGGATCGCGATTATGCCTAGAGACTGTACATTGTACATTGATGAGATCGTTGTGGATACCATTTGCATTCCAGAGCCTGCTACTTTGCTGGTATTGAGTCTTGGCGGTTTGCTTGCTTTAAGAAAACGCAAATAATATTTTAAAAAAATTGTAAATTGCAAAGGAGAAGTCTCAAAACTTCTCCTTTTTTTATTCCTCTGATTTTACCTCAGGGTATTTTACAAATGTAGGCCTGGTCACAGCGGGCGGAGAGGTGGTCGGGGGTGTATGGTTTGAAGCCATATTTTTTATAGAGGCTTATTGCTTCTTTTAATACAGATGCGGTTTCTAACATTATGCTTTTATAACCAAGTGCTTTTGCCTGTTCAAATGCGGCTTCCATTATTTTTCTGCCTAATCGGCGGCCTCTGAAATTGCTGTCGAGGTACATTTTCCTAAGTTCGCAGAGATGGTCGTTTATTTTGCATAGGGCGAAACTGCCTATGATCTGGTCATTATCTTCCAAGATATAAAAGCAGCCATTGTTTTGCCAATAGTATTTTTGAATATCTTCGAGATCGCTGTCTGTTGATGCGGGGTCAGGCTTTAGGCCATAATCTTTTAAAATTCCGAATATAAGCTGCTTTATGGCAGCGGCGTCTGTGTTTGTCGCTTTTGTAATTTGTATTTGGTCGGACATTTAATTTAAACCTTGATAAAAACTATTACAAGATTATAAGCAGGTTACGATTTTACACAAGGGACAGTTTTGCAAAATGAGGAATTTTAATCCTAATTTGGTGTTGTCAATCACGCGAAAAAGAATTAGCATTCATGTCTGAAACTATTTTTTTAAGGAGATTAACAAGTGAAGAAACTAATCATATCATTGCTATTGGTTGTTTGCAGTGTGGTTAATGGCCAGGCTGACAAGGTTACTATTAACGTCAGCAAGCCGGCAGGGATTATCAATAAAAACATTTATGGTCATTTCGCTGAGCATCTGGGGCTTTGTATTTATGATGGTGTTTGGGTGGGTGAGGATAGCTCGATACCTAATATTCGGGGGATTCGCAAAGATACTTTGGAAATATTAAAGAAGATCGATGCGCCTCTGGTGCGCTGGCCTGGCGGATGTTTTGCGGATAAGTATCACTGGCGGGATGGTATCGGCCCCAGGGACAAAAGACCAAGTTTTTTTAATGTCGGCTATGATTCTATAGAGACCAACCAGTTCGGCACACATGAGTTTATGGATCTGTGTGAGATGCTGGGGGCGGATGCTTATATTTGCGGCAACGTCGGCACCGGCACTGCTGGGGAGATGATGGACTGGGTGGAGTATCTGAATTTTAATGGTGACACGACCTTAACGAAGATGAGGAAAGCTAATGGCCATCCTAAGCCTTTTAATGTGC
>JAGLTN010000597.1 GCA_023135255.1 Planctomycetota bacterium | reverse complement strand
TCCATAACTTCTTATCTTTGAGTTAGTTACCCGCGGATAAAGCTAAAAATTTAGTTGGGAGTAGTATAAAATGGCCAAGAAAACAGTTGCAGATGTAAACTTTGCGGGTATGAAAGTTCTGATGCGTTGTGATTTTAATGTACCTCTGGATGAAAACTGCAATATTACCAGTGATGACAGAATCGTGAAGGCGCTGCCTTCAATAAAGAATGTACTCGATGATGGCGGAAGTGTTATTCTTATGAGTCATCTGGGTAGGCCTAAAGGTCAGGTAAATGAAAAAATGTCACTTGAGCCTGTAGCTAAGAAACTTTCCGAACTTCTGGGCAAGGAAGTAATTTTCGCGGATGACTGCATCGGTGAAGATGTGAAAGCCAAAGCAGCGGCTTTGAAAGCTGGCGATTGTATGCTGCTTGAGAATCTGCGTTTTCACAAAGAAGAAACTATAAAGGATAAGGCTGCTAAGGAAGATGTTCAGCTTAGAGAGGCTAAGGATGGCTTTGCGAAAGAGATCGCTTCTTTGGCGGATGCTTATGTCTGTGAAGCTTTTGGTACCGCACATCGTGATAATGCTTCGATGTATACTGTGCCTGTAATGATGGAAGGTAAGCCAAGAGTAAGCGGTTTCCTGATCGAAAAAGAAATCAAGTTCCTCGGCGAGACAATCAACAGCCCGGAAAAGCCATTTGTCGCTATTCTTGGTGGTGCGAAAGTTTCCGACAAGTTGAGAGTTATAGACAACCTGATGGACAAAGTTGACACTATCATCATTGGCGGCGGGATGAGCTATACGTTTTCAAAAGCACAGGGCGTAACTATAGGTAAAAGCCTACTCGAAGAAGATTTTGTTGATACTGCAGCTGAGCTGCTCGAAAGGGCTAAGGACGGTAGTTGTGAAATATTGCTGCCTATAGATACGATTATCGCTGATGACTTCAGAGCAGATGCGAAAACCCAGATTATCTCGGGCAATATTGATGATGCGTGGCAGGGGTTGGATATCGGCCCTAAAAGCTGTAAGCTTTTTGCTGAAAAGATTCTCAACGCAAAAACAATTGTCTGGAACGGTCCGATGGGCGTTTTTGAATGGGAAGCTTTCGCCAGCGGTACAAAAGCAGTTGCACAGGCATTGGCCCAGGCTACAAGCAAAGGTGCAAGGACAGTTATTGGCGGCGGTGACAGCGCCAGTGCGATCAAGATGCTCGGGCTGGAAGATAAGGTTAGCCATGTGTCAACAGGCGGCGGTGCTTCTCTTGAGTTGCTGGAAGGAAAAAAATTCAAGTGCCTTGATATTCTTGATGAAGTGTAAAACTTTTGGGTTAGAAAGACAGGAGAATTATTTTGCGACTACCTAAAGCTGGGACAATTGAGGTTGCGCCTTCGATCTTGAGTGCCGATTTTGCCAGGTTGGCAGATGAGATATCTGAGGTTGAAAAAGCCGGTGTAAAAATGATTCATCTTGATGTTATGGATGGACATTTTGTGCCTAAAATAACTATTGGTGCTCCAGTGGTGGCTGCCATTCGTCGCTTCACTGACCTTCCTCTGGATGTTCACCTTATGATTGAGGCACC
>JAGLTN010000596.1 GCA_023135255.1 Planctomycetota bacterium | reverse complement strand
AAAAGCACAGAAAGTAAATTAGATATCTTCTCTCTCTCAAAAAAATAACGCAGGTTATAAAAAAAGAGCAACTGGTTGAAACAGTTGCTCTTTTTGTTTTTAAATATTTAATTGGAAATTCGCATGCTTAAAACTTCCATCTGATACTCATTGCCAGCGCATCGGCGCTCCTGGTATGCTGATATTCGATACAATAGAAAACGTCTTTAAATACCTCATATCGAGCACCAATGTAGCCGCCAAAATTGCTTATATCGTCAAGATTATAAGATGCATGGCTTACCATTCTTTCGTCTTGCGAAGGATCTTCTTTGTAACTTCTATAACCATTGAGATCACTACCATTAAAGCTTATGAAGTGCCAGAAAGGCCCGCCATAGATCGCTATTTTTTCAGTAAGCTGATATGTTGCACCCAAGGCTATCTGCATTTCGATAATATCTATGTCAACAGTCTCTCTCCAGCCCACCCCGGAGGCACTTGCATGTGACGATGCCCAGCTCATCTGGAACAAGGCACCTAATTTCAGTTTATCTTTCTCATAAAAAGTAACTTTAGTACCAAAACCGATCGCAAAGCCGGTATCGCCATTATAGTCTCTTGATTCGCTGGCTGTGGAACCGGGGAAAAAGTTTCCGGAAAATTCAGTATTCATTCCACCCAGACGTATAAAAACCTCCCAGTTATCTGTAATTCCATATCCTATATTTGCATAGAGCTTATGCATTTTCAATCTTTTAAGTGTAAATGAACTAACTCGGAAAGTATCGGAATTCATTACTACAACATCGTCATAGGTGGTTTCGGTAATCACCCCACTGTCCAGACCAATATCCATTCTCGTATATGAGTAATCAGCGCCGAGACTGATCTGACCCTTTTTAAGCCCCGCGGAAGGCGGCCCCATAAAATCAAGTGCTAACGCTGTCGAACAAAAACAACTCAAGATTATAATTAAAGTTGCCGCAAACGCAAATCGCTTCCACATGATAAATATTCTTTTTCTCTTAACAATATTTATAACACTCACTTACCTGCCTATATCGACTATTTTACCAAAAAAATCAAGTTTTTTCTCGCTCTTAATGAGACAATCCTGAAAAATAGTCCAATAACATTATAACTTAAAATTGAGCAAAATTCCACTCTCACATGCTAATTTCGGATTCAACTGCTGTATAACCACCCAATATTAACCTGCAACTAAAAAACATAAAGTCCTATAAAATAAAGGTTTATAACTCGAAAATTTCGGTACTTACTAAAAAATATTTTTATGCGGCCAAAGCTTAAAAAAAAACCCACAATAACACTAATCTGGTTTGAATAAATCGTTTTACCGCAATACTACGGGTTTAAAATTTTAGAAAATTATCATGCTATATTATAGAATTCGTGCCGTAAGGATAACGCTGAGGTCTGGAAACCATCGAATTTGCCTTGTCATTATTGATAAATCTCTCTTTTTTCGGGTCCCAGTACAGTTTTCCAGGTAATTTCATAGAAATATGAGCCAAAAGACACGCACTACAGCTGCGATGCGCCACCTCAGCCGGGGCCACAGGCTGTTTTCTCGATTTGATACACTCAAGCCAATTTTGATGCTGCTCAGGACTTTCGTACAGATGTATTTCATCAGGGCCTATTTTGGATTTCAATATTTCAGGGTCACCGGCATCTAAAACCTTTTTATCTATATCATCTGCCCCGGGGTCACTGGCTGTTACTTTAGCATTGCCGCGAGTAACAAATATCCAACCATCACTGCCTTCGAACCGAACGCCGTTAGGCCAATCATGTCGAATATCCATTGTCACACCGTTAGCATATTTGGCGACAACTTTGAACGCACCGTGAACATCCCACAATCCTGACTTTGGAAATTCCGCATGTCCTTCTATTTCAATAGGCCCGGTAAATTCAGTCCCCATTGCCCAGTGAGCTGTATCAATATGATGAGCACCCCAACCGGTTATCATCCCGGCACCAAACTGCTCGGATCTAAGCCAACCGCCTCTGGAATAATCATTCTGCGGATGCACTCTTTTCTCAGTGTAATAGGCTCTCGGCGTAGAACCAAGCCACATATCATAATCCAGATTCGCCGGTACCGGCATTTGAGGTTCATCGCCGCAACCAGGGTCTGCCCACAACCCGACTTTGATATTCTTAACCTCTCCGATCCTGCCATTGCGCACAAGCTCACAAACTCTTTTAAACTGAGGCCAGGGATTCGCGGACCTTTGCTGACTGCCTATCTGAAAAACAGTTCCCATGCGATTAACAATATCGCTCATCTGCCTGCCTTCAGCGATTGTCAAAGATGCGGGCTTTTGCATATAAATATCCTTACCAGCCAAAGCAGCCTCTATCGCAGGTTGAGCATGCCAGTGGTCGGGCGTAGAAAT
>JAGLTN010000595.1 GCA_023135255.1 Planctomycetota bacterium | reverse complement strand
ATGGCGGCTACTTTGAAATGTTTGAAAGAAACTGGAATCTTTGCGGGCCGGCCAGTGCCGGTGGTGACAGAAAGACTCTCGACGTTCATATGCACCTGATGGAGGCATTCAGCACGCTGTTGCAGTGCAGCAACGAATCGATACACAAAAGAAAATTGCTTGAAGATATTGATATCCTCCTCAAAAGAATGATGCACCCTGAGTTTAAGACCGGTATTCCGCAATTTACGATTGACTGGCAGGTTGCACCGCAGATAAAGTTTGATATTGTCTGGGGGTGGGATCGTTATACAGAATCAGGTCAGAAAGAAAACGCCGGTGACAATACATGCTATGGCCATAACATTGAGTTTGCCTGGCTGTTCATTCATGCTCTTGAAGTTATGGGGATATCAATAGAGAAATATAAACCCATGCTTGAAACCATTATCGAACACACCGTAAATAATGGGATCGATAAAGAATTTGGCGGTGTTTTCGTCGAAGGGCCTCATGCAGGTGGGGTTTATGATATGGAAAAAGAATTCTGGCAGCAGGCTGAGGCTCTTATAGGTCTGCTTGATGCTTGCCTGTATTTTGATGCGGAAAAATATTGGCCTTATTATCAAAACGTGCATAAATTTGTATTTGATAAAGGTATAAATCACGAAGTTGGCGAATGGTGGCCTTTGCTTAGCAGGCAAGGCGAGCCTATCTGGACGCACATGAGTCATAACTGGAAAGTTAACTACCATAGTGTTCGTGCTATGGTTCAATCAATTCAAAGGCTGGAAAAATTACTCCAGAAGTTTGATAGCTAAAGGGGAATTTAAAATGCAGTACAAAGGAAATTTTGGTTTTTTCGATATAGCTGGCATAAATACATATCCGCTTGCGGAAAGATCAAACAAAGTAAAACTCGCTGACCTTGTTACCGTTGACAAAGTCGCGGATATTAATATCGAGCTGCCCAGCGAAACCTGCGATTACATTGAGACAATCGCCCGCGCTATTATTTCTGCGAAACAAAAAGGCAGTCCTGTAATAGTTTTTACAGGTGCTCATCTTATAAAAAACGGCATGGGGCCTTTGCTGATTGATCTTATCGACAGGGGTCTGATAACACTCTTAGCCGGCAATGGCGCAACTGCGATTCATGATTTCGAACTTGCCCAGATAGGCCAAACCAGCGAAAACGTCCCCAACGCACTAAGCAAAGGGCACTTCGGGATGGCTTATGAATTTGCCTATATCAATTTTGCTTTGTCGCTTGGTAACGAAATGGATTTGGGCTATGGTGAATCTCTCGGCAAAATGATTTGTGATGATGATTTTAGAAATGAAGCACTAAGCAAATATTCAAAACAATCGAGCAAGCTTAAATTCCAAAATCCGGAAGTAAGCTTTATTGCTGCATGTCATAGAAAAAAAATTCCGCTTACTATTCATGTTGGCATCGGAACCGATGTGATCGATCAGCACGAAAGCTTTGATGGTCAAGCTAAAGGAGGATGCAGCGGCAGAGATTTTCTTATCTACACCGACCAGGTGACAAAACTTACCAAAGGCGGAGTTGTGTTAAATATAGGCTCAGCTGTTACTGGCCCTGAAGTTTTGCTAAAGGCTGTTTCGATGGCTTCGAATGCGGGCTTTGTGCCGAGAAATTTTGTTGCCGCTGATTTTGATTTGCGTCCGTACGAGCCGGCGCAGATGGTTGATGAATCCGCCCCCTGTTACTACTTCCGCGATCAGAAAAGCGTTGTAACAAGAATTCCGCAGTCGTTTAATAACAGCAAAGGCTATTATGTTCAGGGAAATCAGAAGCAAACTTTCCCGTTACTCTATAAGAAGATTATTGAAAAACTATAAGCAGTACAAAGGTTTTTATTTATGAAAAAAGAATGTATCAAAGAAATTATTGCAAAAATAAAAAATGTGAAAGTGGCTGTTTATGGCGATTTTTGCCTCGATGCATATTGGATGCTGGATCCGAGAGGTTCTGAAGTTTCCGTAGAGACCGGCTTGCAGGCAGGTGCGGTTGCCAGGCATTATTACTCGCTTGGCGGCGCTTCAAATGTAGTTGCGAATCTGGCAGCTCTTTGTCCTGCTTCAATAAAAGTAATTGGTGTTTTGGGCGATGACATCTTTGGCAGGGAAATAACTCGCCAGTTTGAAACCCTTGGTGTAGATACCGCAGATATGGTTATTCAGAAAGAAAATTTTAATACTGTAACTTTTGGCAAACAATACCTTAAAGGCAACGAACAGCCTCGCATTGATTTCGGTTTTTTCAATAAGAGAAGCCTTGAGACTGATCAGGCTTTGCTCACTGGTATTGAAAAAGCTCTGCAAAGTTGCGACTCAATGATAATTAATCAGCAGGTGCCGGGTGTGATGGATAATGATGATTTTGTCGATGGTCTCAATCGCCTGCTTGATAAGTATACCGATAAGGTTGTTTTGCTGGATTCAAGGCACTACGGGAGTAAGTTTAAAAATCTATGCCGTAAAACAAACGACCTTGAAGCTGCTTTGCTAAATGGAGCTAATGCCGGTTTAGATGATGTTTTCACCAGAGAAGATATTATGAGATTTGCTCGAAATCTTTACGCCCAGTCAAATAAGCCTGTTTTTGTAACAAGAGGCCTGCGGGGTATGATAACTGTTGATGATTCCGGAATCGATGAGAACCCCGGTATTCAACTTATGAAAAAACTTGATACCGTAGGAGCAGGTGACACGGTTACAAGTGCCCTTGCACTTTGTCTTGGCGGCGATGTTAAAAGTGCTGAAGCGGCAAGCTTTGCAAATTTTGCAGCAGCTGTCACAGTTCAGAAACTCTTTCAGACAGGAACCGCCAGCGGCGATGAGATAATAGCAGTCGGGCAGGATCCGGATTATGTCTATCAGCCTGAATTAGCCTGCGATATGAGAAAGGCAGTTTATTTTGCTGATAGTGAAGTCGAGTACTGTTATGAAAATATTACTATCGGTAATATCAAGCACGCGGTATTTGATCACGACGGGACCATAAGCACACTAAGGCAAGGCTGGGAAGAGATCATGGTGCCGGCTATGTTAAAAGCTATCTTAGGTGATGAATTTGAAACCGCTGACGAAGCCTTATATCATAAAG
>JAGLTN010000594.1 GCA_023135255.1 Planctomycetota bacterium | reverse complement strand
TCGAAAGAATAATAGACCGCAATTCCGGCAGAACCGTTATTGTGCCGATGGATCATGGCGTCTCAGATGGGCCGATCAATGGACTTATAAACATGAGAGATGCCGTCAGCAAAGTCGTTAAAGGCGGCGCAAACGCTGTTTTAATGCACAAAGGTATGCCAAGATGCTGCCACAGAGGCGAGGGCAAAGACGTCGGTTTGATTATCCACCTCTCCGCCGGCACATCAATGAGCCCGGACCCAAACGCCAAGGAGCTTGTCTGCACAGTCGAGGAAGGCTTAAAACTCGGCGCCGACGCAGTCTCGATTCACATAAACCTCGGCGCAGAAACCGACTGTTATATGCTCAGGCAGTTCGGCCAGGTTGCAGGCAAATGCGATGAATGGCAGATGCCGCTCATAGCGATGATGTACACCAGAGGCCCAAAGATCGAAGATGAATACGACCTGAACAACGTAAAACATGCTGCCCGTGTAGCTGCTGAATTGGGCGCTGATATTGTAAAAGTCTCCTACACAGGCTCAATCGAGAGCTTCCAGCAGGTTGTCGAAGGCTGCCATATTCCGGTTGTTATCGCAGGAGGACCAAGGATAGAAAGCGACGAAGAAATGCTGCAAATGGTGCATGACGCCCTTAATGCGGGCGCAAAAGGCCTATCAATAGGCAGAAACGCTTTCGGCCACGCCAAACCTACGCAGATGATTCAGGCTTTAAGCGCGATGGTGCACAATAACGCCCCCGTCCAAAAAGCAATCGAAATACTAAACAGCTAATATAATATATCGAATTAACAGGTGCTTGACACGAGATAACAGTCAAGCACCTATTTCTGATAATTGCTTTGAAATTGGCGATAATTAGCTCTACTTTTCTTTATTTCCCCTTGCTTTTTATAAAAAAAAACGATATAATGTTCTTACTTTTGCATCTTTGATCTGTGAACAGGAGAGAGAAGATAGAGGATGAGGCATATCAAATATCATATTTCTCCAGAGATAAGTTTACTATTTGCAGTAACAGAAATATTTTTATAATACTTTTGTTAAGGAGAAGAAAAGATGAAGAATGGTCTTTTATACACGGTGGCTTTGATACTTATTTCGGGAGTATCGGCTTTTGGCGCAGCGAGTTTTCAAGGTCTGGGCGATTTACCTGGAGGAGGATACACAAGTAATGCGTTTGCTGTTTCTGCCGACGGTTCGGTTGTGGTTGGAGATGGTACGTCGTCTTCAGGACCAGAGGCATTCCGCTGGACAATCGATGGTGGGATGGTTGGCCTTGGCAACACATACAATGCTTATGGAGTTTCGAGCAACGGCTCTGTAATCGTCGGTGATAGTTATTTCGGAACAACATCTCGTCAAGCATTTCGCTGGACGCCCGATGGCGGTGTGGTTGGTCTCGGTTATTTACCTGAGGCATCTAAAAGCGGTGCATATGGTGTTTCCGCTGACGGGACGGTTGTGGTTGGAATGAGTTCTGTTTCATCAGCAATTGGTGAGGCATTCCGCTGGACATCTGGCGGAGGTATGGTCGGCCTTGGCGATTTGGAAGGCGGCGAATACTGGAGCCATGCGACTGCGACTTCTGCAAACGGGTCGGTTGCGGTTGGATATGGTAATTCGGCCTCAGGACAAGAGGCATTCCGCTGGACATCCGGGGGCATGGTTGGTCTTGGTGATTTGGCTGGTGGCATATTCCAGAGTTATGCGGCAGCGACTTCTGCTGACGGGTCAGTTTTGGTTGGATATGGTAATTCGGCTTCAGGTAGGGAGGCGTTCCGCTGGACATCTGCTGGCGGCATGGTCGGTTTGGGCGATTTAGCTGGAGGGGCATTCAGAAGTAATGCGCTTGCTGTTTCTGCCGACGGTTCGGTTGTAGTTGGCAGTAGTTCTTCGGCTTTAAACAGCTACTATGGGGAGGCATTTTACTGGACGGAATCTGGCGGTATGCAGAGTCTGAAAGATGTGCTCATAAATTTAGGAGCAGACTTGACTGCCTGGGACTCAACTACCTGGACGTTGACAGCGGCCACAGGAATATCAGCGGATGGTAAAACTATCGTAGGCTATGGATTTAATGGTGCAAGTCCGGAGGCTTGGATAGCAACAATTCCCGAACCAGCAACACTTTTTCTTTTAAGTTTAGGCGGTTTAGTTTTACACAAGAGAAACCGAAGGTTTCGCTGAAAGAGAAGATAACAATCAAAGACAGTTTTTTGTAAGGGTGAATAAGTTTGAAACTCCAGAGGCGTTCGGCCTGCGCTTTATAAGATCGCTTGTCGGCTTGGACTTATCGGGGTTATTTCTAATGATGCTGAGGGGGCAATTGTTAAATTTCATGGCAGCGACTTGACTTATCGGACAGAAATGTTCGTTTGAGTGATCTTTGGGGTGGGGTTTGGGGTGGAAAAATGCAAAAAAGAACAAAAAGAACAAAAAAATTAGCAGTTTCGGTGCTGAATAAGCTATACTAATGTGACGATAATGCCTTAGTGTAATTAAGCTTAGAATCCGGCTTGGCAACGCTGAAAATATTGCAGACAAGGAAATGTTAAAAACAACACATACGCCCCGCTGCAATTGTTTTTTGCTTGCTTTTTCGGCAGTGGCTTGTAGATTAGTAAAAAAATACTTAATTGGAGCGTTTCAATGGTAGGCAAAAAGATAAGACTTGAGAGAATAATAGACCGTAACTCGAACAGAACCGTCATAATCCCTATGGATCACGGCGTCACCGTCGGACCAATCAAAGGACTCGCAGATATGAGAGCTGCTGTCAGCAAAGTTGTTGCTGGCGGTGCTAACGCTATTTTAATGCACAAAGGCATCGTTCAGACCGGCCACAGAGGAAAAGGCAAAGATGTCGGTCTTATCGTACATCTCTCAGCCAGTACTTCCATGAGTCCGGACCCAAACGCCAAAGAGCTGGTATGCACAGTTGAAGAAGCTGTCAAG
>JAGLTN010000593.1 GCA_023135255.1 Planctomycetota bacterium | reverse complement strand
ACATAACCGCACGTTCAATAGCGCCAGTCTCTGTCAAGTCATTGATAAAGAACTGTGCTGCCTCAAATGTAATACCCATTGCAGCAAAAACAACCGCAAAAGCCTCGCCTTTGCCTCTCACAGTAGCCTGCCTTGCCAGCTGGGCGGTAATTTCGTCATGAGGCAAACCGGCACCGGAAAAGATAGGAAGCTTCTGACCGCGAACCAGCGGATTCAGCCCGTCAATAGTAGAAATACCAGTCTGAATAAACTCATTAGGATAATCCCTGCCGTATGGATTAATCGGGTTGCCGTTAATGTCCATCTGCATATCAGGTATGATCGCAGGCCCGCCGTCTTTCGGATTGCCCAACCCGTCAAAAACTCTACCAAGGATATCAGGCGAAACATCCAGCCCCAGAGGCTTACCAAGAAAACGAATCGTACTGTCCTTAACGTCAATACCTTCTGTGCCCTCAAATACCTGGATAAGCACCTTGTCGTTTTCAACCTGAAGAACCTGTCCATGCCTTATTGAACCATCGCCGAGTTCAACGTCAACGATATGCCCAAATTTTGCTTCGTCGACTTTTTCGACTAACATCAAAGGCCCATAAATACGGCTAACTGTTTGATATTCTTTTAGCATTTCAAACTCCCAATATTGCAACCTTGCATTACACTGCGGAGGTTTGCAAACTTTTTAACTGGTTATCGATTTTTTTTCTTATCTGGGGGATCTTACCCTTTTCTTCTTCAGGGATATATTTTGCCCTTGCTATATCTTCACGAACTTCCAACTTAAAGATATCACCTGTATCCGCACCGGCATTGATCGCTTCAATTGCCTGATTGTGGAAGTGAAGGATAGTCTTGAGCATCTCATATTGTTTTTCCATCGTCGTAAATGTATCGACCTTATGGAATGCGTTCTGGTGAAGATAGTCCTCACGAATACTTCTTGACGTTTCGAGTGAAAGTCTATCAGCCGGTGACAGAGCTTCAGCACCGACAAGACGAACTATCTCAAGCAAATTTGATTCCTGCTCCAGCAATCCCATAGCTTCGATCGTCAAAGCGTCCATCGCCTCACCCATTGATTTGTCCTTAAAGCATTCTTTCATATATTGTTTATAGAACGAATAACTTGTCAGCCAATCGATAGCGGGGAAGTGTCTTTGCTGAGCAAGTCTTGCCTGTAATGACCAGAACACTTTCACAACGTGCAATGTTGCCTGAACCACTGAGTCAGAAAGGTCACCGCCTGGAGGGCTTACTGCTCCGATTATCGAAAGGGCACCTTCACGCTCCGGGCTGCCCGCACAGGCTACTCTGCCTGATCTTTCATAAAATGATGCGATCCTCGCACCGAGATAAGCCGGATAACCTTCCTCTGCCGGCATCTCTTCGAGTCTCGTAGAAATTTCACGCATAGCCTCTGCCCATCGGCTGGTACT
>JAGLTN010000592.1 GCA_023135255.1 Planctomycetota bacterium | reverse complement strand
TACGGATTTATTCGCGGGCATTTATTACCCTGAAGGGTATAAATATTCAAATTTTAGTGGAGGGAAAAGCAATGAGCACATATTGTCTGTCTAAATCTTTTGATTTTGATTTGAAGTTAACGGGAAAAAGTTCGCAAACAATGCGCATGTTTGGTTTGACAGTTGATAAACTTCAGCGCAGCATCGTCACACATCAATGCAAACTAAAGATCGAACAAGGGGACATTGTTTACATAACAGGCCCTTCGGGAAGCGGCAAAAGTGTTTTGCTCAGAGAGCTTGAAAATAAGTTCTCTCCGAAAGAAAAAATAAATCTTCAAAGCGTAAAACTCCCTGCCGACAGATCTGTTATAGACTGCTTCTCGTCAACAGTAATAGAATCTCTGAAATCTCTCAGCATAGCAGGTCTTAACGATTGCCTCTGCATCCTGAACAGACCTGCCTGGCTCAGCGATGGTCAGAAATACCGTTTTGCTCTTGCAAAGGCCCTCGCAGCAAATAAAAAGGTCATATTCGCTGATGAATTCTGCACCAATCTTGACCGAATAACCGCAGCTGTCATTGCATGGAACATACGAAAATTTGCAAAACGCAACAAGGTGACATTTATCCTCGCTTCATGTCACGATGATATCCTCCAGGACCTTTCCCCGGATGTATTGGTACTAAAAAGCATGGTTGGCCACGCAGAAGTTATCTACAAACAAAGAGGCAAAAATGAATAAATGTTCAGTTACTAAAAACATCAATATCTGCAAAGGAAATATGGATGACTACCGAAAATTGGCAAGGTTCCACTACCGTGAGCATTCGTTAGGCCCCTACGTTGCGATTTACGCCTTGAAAACAAAAAACTTATCGCCAACAAATGAAACTGTAGGCGTTATAGTTTACAAAATGCCCGCTCCTGCATTAGAGTTGAGAAATGTAGCTACAGACCAGATATTCACAGGCTTTGATCGTACAACACAATTGAACATAGTTAATAAAAACATCCGCTGTATCAGCAGGGTAATTATTGACCCTCGCTTCAGAAGTCTTGGACTGGCAAGCTGGTTAGTTGCTCAAACGATGCCGAAAGTAAAAATTACCATAGTAGAGTCACTTGCGGTTATGGGTAAGGTTAATCCGTTCTTTGAAAAAGCGGGAATGAAAAAATATTCCGCGAATATCCCCGCCAGATGTCTCCAGCTGAAAGAAGCCTTTTCAATCGTTGGCATAGAAGAAGCTCAGCTTATCAACCCATCCGTTGTTCACGAAAAAATAGAATCATTAACCAGCAAAAAGAAAGCATTTATTGAATATCAGATCAGGCTGTTTCTGCAAAGCTATGGTCGGCGAAGAATGATGACGCATTCTCAGGAAAGAACCGCCTATACCCTCGGCAAACTTACAGACAGACCTGTTTACTATATATGGTTTAACCCGAATATGAAATTAAATACAGATTGAGGACAAATATGAAGAATCAGATAAAAGCTATCAAATTGGAAAAACTAAAAGCTCATCCCGACAATCCTAACAAGATGAGCAAAGCAAATCTTCGCAAACTTATCGCCAACATTGAACGAACCGGCATGTATGAGCCTTTAATAGTCAGACCTCACCCCAAAACCAAAAACTGCTACCAGATAATCAATGGTCACCATCGCTGCAAAGCTTTAAAAAAGCTCGGATACAAAACAGCAGATGCCGTCGTCTGGGATATCGATGACCAACAGGTCGACATTTTGCTTATCACTTTAAATCGTCTTCAAGGCTCCGATCAGCTGGGCAAAAAACTCGAACTGCTCAAAAAACTCAAAAGTAAGATCAAACCCGCAGAGCTTTCCAGATTCCTGCCTCAAAGCAAGGCTCAGATAAACAAACTGACCTCTCTGGAAGAATCGCTATCCTTAATAAAACCCGCTCAAACCAGCTTTGCCGAGCCGATAGTTTTTTTTCTCAATGAAAAACAAAAGAGCATAGTCGAAAATGCTTTGGCGATTTCTCAAAATTCATCGACCACCAAATCCAAAGCAGCCCGAAGAGCGGATGCAATTGTAAAAATAGCTGCCGATTTTATAAAATTTTCAAAGTAAGTTTAATCAGGGAGAAGGAAAATATGAGCACACATGCTTTAGCAAAAAAACAACTTCAGGTACTGGAAGATTTGTTCACAGGCCAAATGAATGAGCAGGAAGTTTTGAACAAACACAAAGTCAGCAGGTATATATATACCAAATGGCTCAATGATAAGAGTTTTATTGAATATTTTTATCAGAGAATGAAAGGCTTCAGTATGCAAAGCAGTCTTATTGTCTCCAGATATGCCCCGGTGGCAGCGGCAAGACTTGTTGAGCTTACCGAATCTGACAAAGACGAGACCGCAAGAAAAGCATGTCTTGATGTTATTTCGATACCCGATAAAATTATTGAAAAGCAAAACGAAAAGGAAAATATATATTCAAAACTGAACATAAGCAACGAAGCCGCTGCTAAAGTCATGAAAATCCTCGCTGATGATGAACAATCAACGAATGAGCAGAATACTATTGATACCAATCCAAATTAAATTTCGCTATCGCGGCTCTGCGTGTTTCGCTTTATCCGCGGGTAAATAACTTAAAGATAAGAAGTTATGGATTTATTCGCGGAAATTTATTACCATGAATGGTATTGATACTTCGTCAACAACTTCGGTATAATGACCGCTGTTATATTAATTTGACGTTTTTTTTAAGAAAGGTAACAGATGTACTCGAAGCGATCCGGATTCTTAGTAACACTATCTCTGTCTTTGATTTTACTATTGAGCAGCCCTCTTTTAGCAGCCGAGAGCACCTCACCAAGACAGTTCAAAACAGGCGATACCGTCTGCTTCGTTGGCGATAGCATCACCCATGGCGGCAGCTATCACAAATATATCAACCTCTTTTATGCTACAAGGTTCCCAGGCGTTAAATTCGAAACTTACAATTGCGGCATAAGTGGTGATACCTCATGGGGCATCCAAAGCAGGCTCGACCACGACATCCTGACCCACAAACCAACGATTTCATCGATCATGCTCGGCATGAATGATATAAACATCTGGCTTTACGATACCAACAAAACAACACCAGCCGATATCGCCAAACAGAATGAGAGAATCGAAAAGTATGTGCAGAATATGGACACCCTTGCCTCGCGCCTGAAAGCCGCAGGTTCCGAGCTGATCTTTATCATGCCATCGATTTATGACGACACCGCCAAACTAAAACGTCACAGTTGCGTTGGTGCTAATGACGCCCTTGGCAAATGTGCACAGAAAGTCAGACAGCTTGCAAAAAAATACAACTCACCCGTCGTAGATTTTTACAATCCGATGAAAACTATTAACCTCGCACAACAGAAAACCAATCCTGAGTTTACTTTGGTTAGCGGCGACAGGGTGCACCCGGGCGATGTAGGTCATTTCGTGATGGCGTATGAATTTCTAAGAGCCCAGAATGCCCCGCAGCTTGTCAGCAAAGTTGTTATCGATACCGGTATGCCTAAAAAAGTAAAAGTTGAAAACACAGAGATTAGCTTCATAAAAATTTCTGACGAGACTATCGAGTTCAAATTACACGACAGAGCTTTGCCATTCCCAATCCTCAGCCATGAAAAAAAGGCTCTTGGTTTGGTACCTTTCACTGAACAGCTCAACCAGCAAATTTTGCAAATAACAAACCTGCCTCCTGCAAAGTACGAAATCCTGATAGCCGGTCAGGTTATCGATACTGTCTCTGAGAAACAGCTCGCTCTCGGAATAAACCTCGCCGAAAACACTAATACGCCAATGTACAAACAGGCTCTCGAAGTCGCGAAACTAAATCAGCAGAGATGGGCCAAAGAAAAAGATATTATACGAAATATTATTGCCAAAGAATTCTACGCTGCAAAGCAGGGCGTTGATCGTAATGATTTTGAAGCGATGAAAGCTCATCTTCTGAAAGATTTAGAAAAAAATAAAGGAAAGCAATCATATGACTGGATAAAGTCCGGCATAGATAGCTATATCGAAAATAAGCCCAATATAGACAAAGTAAAAAAAGAAATAGCAGAGTTGGCTGCTCAGATGTACGAAAAGAACAAACCAGTAATGTATGACTATATAATAAGAAAGAAGCAGTAATTAACTTAAATTTACAATTTTAATGATTTTTATAGCAAAGGGCGTATTATGAAAAAGGATGTTTCAAATTATAAAATTCTCCGGATGGTATGTTTGACAGCAATTATCTTACTTTTTACAACCTTCTCTTTCGCCGTTGAAAAGGCCCCCATACTAAGATGGAGCTTCGATGACATTTCAAACTCTATGGTAAAAGACGAATCTGGAAATGGAAATGAAGGTACGATCCACGGCAACCCGCAGTCGATCAAAGGCCGAATCGGCAAAGCTATTCTTTTTGACGGCATCGACGATTGGGTAGAAAAAGTAAACCCACAAAACCTCCCCACAAAAGCATCCCAAACCTGGTCAATGAATTTCTGGGTCATGGTAGACGCATTCCCAAAAACAGAACAATGGTTCGCCGGTTGGGGACAAAAGGCATCGGGTCGATGGGTAAATTACAATGATTCCGAAAAGGTCGAAAAATTCGGCAGAAAACTTTACCTGCGAGCTACTAACGACCAGCAGGCTCCCATAGGTGAACAGATATTCAGCTTTAACATCTGGCAAATGATGACCGCAACCTACGACGGCAAAACTGTCAAAGTTTATAACAACGGAACACTCGAAGGCACCAGGGACTTCAAACTCAGAGATATAAAAGCTGAGATACTCGCAGTCGCAAAGAACATGGCACCGGCCAGCAAAGACAGCACCTGCTTCAAAGGCAAAATTGATGAGTTCTCAATTTACGACTACGCTCTTTCCGAAGCTGAAATAAATTACCTCGCCAATCCAGACTCCGCAGCTCTGCCTTATCCCGCTAACAAGCAAATGGCTATCGATACCGAAGTTACACTAAAATGGAAAAAAGGCATCAACGGCAAAAAGGCAGAAGTTTATTTCGGCGACAACTTCAACAAAGTCTACATCGCAAATGTCTACGACAAAAATTATTACAAAGGCACAAAAGGCCGCAGCTCTTTAAACATCGACGAACTCGAACAGGGCAAAACATATTTCTGGCGTGTCGATCAGATCAACGACGGTAAAACCGAAAAAGGAAAAGTCTGGAGATTCACAACCAAGCTGAAAGACAAAACCTTCGCAGTAAAGCCTAATAAGAAAAGAGTCGGCAAATATGAGCCGATGTTCGCAGATATCTACGTCTCAGGCAAACAATTCCAAAACCCCTTCGACCCTGACCATGTATATTTTGATGCCGTCATAAAATGCCCCGATGGCAAAGTGATCATCATGCCATGTTTCTACTACGCAGGCGACGAGGCCGACAGCACATGGGGCCTGAGATTCACCCCAAGGCAAACCGGACAGTATTCCTACAGGATTAAAGCATATATTGACGGCAAGCTATGGAAAACCTCAAAAAAGCAATCCTTTAACGTACACAAAAGCAAAAGCGACGGCTTCTTAGGCATCAATCCTGATTCATATTACACATTGATTTTCGACAGCGGTAAACTCTTCAGAGGCGTTGGTTGTAATTTCGGTTGGGAAAATTTCGAATACGGAAAAATCTACACCGACGAATGGATGTTCACCAGGCTAAAATCAATGGGCTGCAATTACATCTGCACATCTTCAATGCCATGGCACATTCCCCTCGAATGGAGCAAATACGGCGTAGGTGTATACGACCTCGACGCAGCTGACAAAATGGATGGGCTGATCGAACTCGCCAAAGCAAACGGCATCTATATAAAACTGTCAATGCAGTACTACTGGGAATGCAGCACGATCGCTGATACTTTCGGCAACAAGATGTGGGACAAAAACCCTTACAGCGTAGTTAATGGCGGCCCATGCGAAACGCCAGGCGATTTCTTTACAAGTGAAGAAGCTAAAAAGATTTACAAAAACAAACTTCGCTACCAGGTCGCCAGATGGAGCTACTCCCCATACCTGTCCGTTTGGGAGCTTTGGAAAGAAGTCGACAACGTCTCAAGACATGAAGAAACCGTTAACGATGATATGATAGCCAGTTGGCACAAAGACATCGCTAAGCAC
>JAGLTN010000591.1 GCA_023135255.1 Planctomycetota bacterium | reverse complement strand
CTGGAGCGGTTCCAGGAAGCATAATATGTGCGATGGCACCGATTTTTTTCTTAGGGTCATACGCCACAACCGCAATACATGAACCTAATGCAACAGACCTCAGGACAGCATCACCATCAGCGAGATGTATTTGACCTGTACTAACATCAATTACCCGCTCAACCAAACCAGTTCTCCAAAAATTTAAAAACGCTTAATCGCGTATGGATGCTGCATTGTACCCTCATTTATCCATTAATCCACAGATAATCTAAAATATGTTTACCTGATATAACACCCCCAAAAACCCGTGCTCCTGTCGTAAAATGGAGCATATCTGACGTATAATAGTGTCCATAAACTACTGCTATTATGAATAAGGCTGTAATAAAAAACTGGAAATATATCAGTTAAAAGAATACAATCATTTTGCATAGAGGCGTGTAATTATTGAGTGCTAACCTTTTATTAAAAGGATATAAAGTGATGACTAAAAAAATAATATCTCGTCGATCATTCCTCAAGTCAACGGCAGCAACTTCATTAGCTCTGCCATATATCTGTACTGCTTATTCACCTGCTGCACCGGCAAGCGATAAGATTACCATAGGCATGATCGGTGTCGGCAGGCAGGGAATATCAAGCAATATTAAAGCTTTCCTCTCTATGCCAGATGTCCGGGTAGTTTCTGTGTGTGATGTGGATAGTTGGCGGCAAGACAATGCTGTTAACGCGGTCAATAAGTATTATGGCAAAAATAATAAAACCGGCAAAGCAAAGGGATGCAGAGCGTATTCAGACTTTCGCGAATTGCTCGCCCAGAAAGATATCGATGCTGTAATGATATCAACTCCTGACCACTGGCACGCCATAATGTCGATCATGGCAGTAAAAGCAGGCAAAGATGTATCCTGTGAAAAACCAATAACCATGACAATCGAAGAGGGGCGAATCATCAGCGACACTGTAAAACGCTATAACAAAGTTTTCAGAACAGACAGCGAATTCAGATCCGAGTCTAATTTCCACCGGGCAGCAGAACTGGTAGTCAACGGTCGAATCGGAAAAATTCACACAATAAAAACAGGCGTGCCCGCAGGGGACATCGCATGTGGAAACGAACCTGACATGGCTGTACCGCCGGATCTAAACTACGACATGTGGTTGGGCCCGGCACCAGTTGCGGCATACACTGAAAAACGAGTTCACCCGCCGCGAAGCTATGGAAGATCAGGTTGGATGCGAGTAAGAGATTACTGCGACGGCATGGTGACTAACTGGGGAACACACCTGAACGATATCGCACAATGGGGCAATGGTACAGAACGCTCCGGCCCGGTAGAAGTCGAGGGCCATGGCGAATATCCTAAAGAAGGGCTATGGGACGTTTTGCTGAACTTCGACATAAAATACAAATTCGCTAACGGCGTAAAAATGACATACAAAACGGATCAGCCATACACACGCTTTGAAGGAACCAAGGGCTGGGTACATGCTGATTATCCCGACAAAATAACCGCAAGCTCAGATGAAATATTAAACTCTGTAATAAAACCTGAGGAGATACATTTCCCGTTAAAATGCGAAAAGAGAGATTTCATCGATGCTGTAAAAACCAGAGGTAATACACTCGAAGACGCTGAAGTCGGACACCGAACAACATCTCTTTGTCACCTCGGCCATATCGCAATTCAGTTAGGAAGAAAATTGCAATGGAATCCGGATAAGGAAATATTTATCAACGATGCCCAGGCAAACAGAATGCTCTCAAAATCCTACAGGATGCCATGGAAATTATAAATTATTATAGCAAAGGGGTATGACAATGTTAAAACATAAAACCGCCCTGTTAGTGTTGATTTGCCTGGCAGTCTTTTTTGTCCTGGCCTCTTGTCAAAATGAAAACAAAACAAAATCATGTGGTAATGAAAATTGGCAAAAACTTTTCAACGGTAAAGACCTTCAAGGCTTCCATGCTCTGCCGGGAGGAAAGTGGCAGGTGAAAGATGGGGTTCTGGTCGGCACAAGCACCGAACAGGACAAAAACCATGGTCTGTTAGTCACTGATAAAACATACTCCGACTTCACGCTGAGACTGAAATTCAAAATAACAGAAGGTGACAGCGGTGTATATTTCAGGATGAAAGAAACAACGCATAAAACAGGAGCAGAAGGGTTCCAGGCTGAAATCGACACATCTTATGAAACTGGCGGCCTATATGAAACCGGTGGAAGAGGTTGGGTCGTAAAGCCTGATCCTGAGTACGTGAAAAAATTCTACACTATAGGACAATGGTCAGAGATGCTGGTAAAAGCCAAGGGTTCTCACATTCAAATATTCATCAATGGGAATAAAGTGACAGATATAATTGACACCCAAGGCGCAAAAGAAGGGCATATTGCATTGCAACTGCACAGCAATATGAAAATGCACATCGAAGCGAAAGACATAGAAATAAAGCTTTAACAGAAAAGACGTCGAGGCTATTACTTCTATCGACCAGCAGCGGCTTTGATCAGGTCAGGGTCTGTGCCGCAACAGCCGCCTAATATATTAAAGCCTGTTTCATTTATGTCCTTTAGTGCCCGGGCAAATTCCTGAGCTGTAACGTTATAAACCGCCTGGTCATCAACCAATTCGGGCAGACCTGCGTTTACTTCTGCTAAGAGAGTAATTTCACTGTTAAGGTCTTTGACAACAGAGGCATATTTTTTTGCTAAACGCCTGTAGTCATCAAGACTCATTTTGCCACAATTAAAACCTACCGCATCTGCGCCAAGTTCCACGATTTTTGCTATTGCGACTTCTAGGCTAACTCCCATCATAGTTCTGAAATCGTCATCTGCTTTGTCATAAGACATCGAAGCGAATACCGGCAGTGAGCTTACTGATTTAACTGCTTCGATCGCGACAACTATCTCTTCAAGGGCGGTCATCGTTTCGATTATAAAACCATCGACACCACCGGCTTCTAAAGCTTTGGCTTGATGCGAGAATGCTTCTTTTAATTCGTCAGGTTTGAGCAATCCGAGCGGTGCGAGAAAATCACCGGTTGGACCTATGTCACCGAGAACGTATTTATCATCGCCAGCGGCTTTTCTTGCAATCTGCGCTGCAGCTTTGTTTATTTCGCAGACTTTGTCAGCAAGGCCATGTCTTGTCAGGATATATTTATTAGCACCGAAAGTATTTGTCAAAACCGCATCACTGCCAGCATTGAAATATGCCCGATGGATCGCTTCAACTATGTCAGGTGATTCGATATTTTGATAATCGTTGCAATGTCCCACTTCGATGCCATGAGCTGCAAGTTGTGTTCCCATTGCACCATCAAGGAAAAATACGCCTTGTTTAATTCTATCTTTTAATTCAATTGTCGCCATTTCACACTTCCAAAAAATTATCTAAGCTGATCTACTACAAATCCGTCGGCTGTATATTCGCTGATACGTTTGAAGCCTTTAGTTTTCGGCCTATTTAAAAAGATCGCATCTTTTATTTCACCTGTTTTAGCGGAGCGAAGAGTTATTTTAATATCTATCATTTCTTCGACAGCGGCTTTGGGATTGCTGATTATTCTTATACTCATCGGAATTTTAAAACTATCTGCAATCTGCTTATAATTGCCAAGTTCAGTT
This sequence comes from Planctomycetota bacterium, assembly GCA_023135255.1. GTDB lineage: Bacteria > Planctomycetota > Phycisphaerae > Sedimentisphaerales > Anaerobacaceae > JAGLTN01. Next base: position 5,118 of record JAGLTN010000591.1, on the reverse strand, counting down.
ATCAGAATTATTTCGTTATTGGTATCGAAATATTCTATCTTGCTAATCATCCTGCTACGGTTATCTATATAGACGCGGTCTTTATATCGTCCCATGAAATCTTTACGAACGAGCAGGTCAGACCGATGCAAGCTGGCGAGGGTTGTATTTTCATCCGACATATCCGCCAAAAACCCAAAAGCCTCAAGCAGCTGAGCCGGATTGATTATCATATTTTGAAATTTTGTTGTTTTTGACCATTGGCCCCACTGGTAGCTGCGTATTTCTTTTGGTTTAGTTACTAACCAGAAGAATTTTTCGTTTGCGCCGAGGTCGATGCCGCGAGGGTCAAAAAAAACATCGCCATGAAAACGCAACCTGTTTGGCGGACTTATCCAAAGCTTAACTGAAAATTTTTCGTCATATCCATGTCCGCCTGAGAAAAATTTTGCTCTGCATTTTCCGATAGCTTTAAAGGGCTGAGAATTTTCCTGATTTGCTCTCACGCCGGAGATTGCTTCGTTGACTGAGTTAGCTGATATTTTAGGGCGGTTATCAACACGGGTACTTTCACAACCTGTCAAAAGAGACAGTGAAAAGAAACCCGTTAACAGGCAAAAAACTGACAACGCTTTTTTATAAAAACAAAGGCTCACTGTTCTATATCCACCTGCATTATCTCACCCATCTGGGATGATAACTGCTCTATCTGCTCTTCATTCAGATGGGGATTTATAACATCAACCGTTCTTTTTTCCCCAGCTACTTTCAGTGTCCATATTTCCCTGCTGTCGACTATTCTCGACGAATTGTATTTCAGTTTTCTTTTTCGCATGAGTATTAAGGTCAGGACGAATCTGAAGTTTATTTTATCCTGGTCTGTTTCTTCGGCAAGACGCTCAAAAAAAGCTACCAGCATATCATCATCTATCAACAGCTGTTTTTTCTTATCAGGGTCGGGATACCTGCTCTTCCAATAACAATAGACCCGGGGCTTATGCTCATTCCAGTATTGGCAACAATAATCGCGTCTTTCGAATGTGTCTTCGACTTCTACCAAAGCGGCGAAAAACTCTTCTCCCGGAGCGATCGGCTTGGCTGTCCCGAAACACTGTCCCTGTGATTTACTAATCTGCCATTCTGCCATTGTCGTTTTCCCTATTGCTTCTTACATCAGATAATATCAAATCCGCTGAAGCTTCATTCAAAATCTTATATATTGTTTTACACCATTGGCTGTTTTAACACCTATGCCGTGAATACGCGTAAGGTCCTCACAGTTTTTAAAAGCTTTTTGCCTGCCGCAGTTTTGGCGATATAAAATTATCGACTCTGCTTTGGAAATACCAATACCAGGCAGTCTCATCATAGAAACAGCTGAGGCTTCATTTATATTTATTTTCCCGTCGAGTTCAACCGGCGCTGTACTATCAAATAAGCAACCACCAAAAATAACAAAACCGATGGAAAATAAAAAGCAAATAAAAATAATTACAAGAAAAGTTGAGATGTCGATCTTATCAGAATCTTCAGCCATGTTCCGCAATGGTCTGATTGCAGCCTGATTAATATTATTTGCCTGTTTGACTATGTGTTTCACCTTCTACTGTTTATTGAAAATGAGTTTACGCAGTTTCTGTATCGCCCGATAGGACTCTTTGGGCTCCATATCTTTGGTTATTAAACCACTATTTGTTATTGTACTATTGCTGTTATCGACAAGATGTGAATATGTCACAGAATCGACAAAAAACTTACTGAAAGCTATTATATAAAAATGTTCTACCCATTGGCTCTGGAGACGTTGGCTCCACTGTCCATGCCAGACACCGGCGATATCTCCATTTTCTTTCTCGATGCCGGGTTTGGATGGGACTTCCACTTCGGTAATTTTCAAAGGCTTTCCAAGTATCGAGAAATAATCAAGCGAGGCAGATATCTGCATTAAATCACGGACGTGCATCCCGGCAAGGTCTTTTCCGAATTTCATCTGGATACCAAAGGCATCAAAATTGATGCCGCTCTGTACCATCATATCGACATAAACCAAAGGCGGAATGGTATTTTGTACAGCCGAGTAATATTCACCCCACAGATTAGCTACCTCTACTATTTTTTTAGCTTTTCCACCTGCCGCTTTGACAGCCATATTCGCAGCTCGAGTCATCTCAAGGATCTGCTCAAAACTGAACGCAAAATAATTGTAAGCATTTAAACCGCAGACCACACGCCAGCTTTTAACATTGACAGCATACCTGCTGACTAAATTTGTGATAAACTTATAAGAGGCGTCCCGGACTGTTTCAAAGTCTAATTTTTTTTTCGTGAGCCAATCCGGTAAAGTCTCTTTTGAAAATTTCAGTATCGGCCCTGCGCTTATAGCAAGCTTTCTATCGGCAAGAGCTTCTATGCAGGCATCAATTTCTGAAAAATCATACTCACCCTGTTTGCGTTCTATTTTCGCCCAGTTTACCGGAATATTAACCGTTCCAAAAACAGAGGCCAGTTTTTTTACATACTTTTCATCTCCGATAAAAGCGGAGTCCAAATTACAACCCAAACACCCCCTGCCAAATCTGCGGTTTTTGACTCTCTTATTGAAAAGATTTATCGATTGCTTAACTGCCAGACTCTCACTTAAAGCTATAGATTTTTTTAAAGACTCGTCAGCAAACTTTGAAGCGAGCGGCGCGTCTGATATGTTCTGAATAGCTTTGGTAAATAATTTTCTGGCATCTTCAGACAGATCGCCTTGATTGTTAAAATATGACCAGTCTTCGCACTTATTGATTATTTGCATCAGCTTGGCGCGTGCAATCTCAACATTCAAAATATAAGGTTTTTCACGTTCCGGCAGACAAGTTGTTGGAAGCAGTATCTTCCCTATCGAATCTATAGACCAAAGCAACGCCAGCCCTGCGGTTTCAAAATTTGACTTTTCGCAAGTAATAACCCCGTTTTTAAAGCCTATTTTCGCTTTGCGTATAGCAATTCCATCGGTACCGAAAAGGTAAGCACCGCATAATTTAAAATCTTTGACCAATTTTCCGTCTTTAAAAACCTGAAATTTCACTTTTTCCAGTATCCCAGCTAAGAATAAAAATAATTACATATCAACGCAGATAATATTCGCAAAATAAATATTAATCTATTATAGAAGCATAATTATACCAATTACGCGTCCAATAGCAACTTAAACTTTGCTCTGAATTGATTTGAGATATGCTTTTAGCGTCTTGGCTAATTTGTTATCCATCATGACAATTAAACACTAAAAACAGCTGTAACTGCTTATCGAAGCTTAATTTAAACTCACGTTTGCCGTGCAAAGGTTATTTTGGTTTTTCATCTGGAGCTCATAAAGCATATTATTCTTTTCAATAAGCTTTGCAATCAGACTTACCTGGTTGAGTATTATCTCAAGCAGATCAATATTTGCCATCGCCTTTTCCGGGCTGTGCTGCGGTATAGCGATGATTACGTAACCACAGTTTGTGCGGTCGGTTACAAGCTGACCTGATATTAAGCTTATTTCATCGATTTGCGTTATTAAAGGCTCTACGCCGTCGTCAATCTTTTCGCAAATATCATTTATAGTTGTTTCGTTTATATTAAGTTTGGCAAAAGCGTCACTGTCGCTTGGCCAATAGTGCCCTTCACGGTCAACTATCACCATTACCGCCCCGCCATCGGGAAATGTCTCAAATATCTGCCTTGCTACCTGCTCATTAAGCAAACATCCCTGTGAAAAAAGATTGTCGTACATATCCATAATCGTTTACTCCTTGTTATAAACAATTTTCTTACTTTCTTTCGTCGGTATGATTGGATAGCAACTTGTTTAACTTGTGATTTTCGATGAATATTTGCCGCAAAACAGACAAAATGCCCACCAAGTCATTGATTATAGGACGAGCCATATCGAGAATGTAGCATCAAAAAATAAATCTGTTAAACAAATAAGGTTTCTGACACCTTTAATTGTCCTGCCGGCCATCGTAGCAGTATTTAATTGTTATATTTGGTGAACCTTTTTGCGTTTTATTATTTTGGGAACAGTCTTAGTAGTTTTACGCCGTGGCGTGGGACTTTTGCGGAGTAAGAATCTTTAATTGTGCCGAGGTTTTTTTGTCGCCAGAGGTCACGGGCTTTATATCGGCCTTTTAGGTTGAGGTCTTTTAGGCTGAAGGTTATTTTTTGCGGGATTTCTGCGCGGTTGAACATACCGACTGCAATTGAGCCGTCGTAAAGTTCTTTTTTCCATATTTCGGTTTCATAGTTTATAATGACAGGGTAGCCTTGTTTACCGAGCGGGTCCTGGTCTATTTCAATCACTTCTGTGTTGCACAGGATGTTTAGTGTGAAATCGTCAAGTTCGCCCATGTCGCCGGAGAAGAACAGCGGCGAAGCCATCAGGCACCATAGTGACATATATGAATATTGTTCGTTTGGAGTTAAGGGGCATTTTCTTTCTTCGGGGGTTTTTGACCTTCGTCCGATCATACCGATGATGAGGTAGTCGGGGTCATTCCATGAGCCGGGGTGTGCATACTCTTTATGCTTTGCGTTGTTGCGTGCGACGGTGTGGTAGTTTGTCAGTTCGAAGCCGAGGTCTCCTGAAGTTCTCCAGCATTGGCCGCCTACTTTTTCACCCCATTTCCAGACCTGCCCCATGCCGTACTGGCAGAGATTTAAGATGATGTCACGGTCGGCTTTTTCGAGGATATCGCCCATTAGTATGTATGGTTTTTGCATTTCGGCGAGGCTGTCATCTTTTGCGATTTGGCTGTAGCTGCACCAATCGTATTTCAGGAAGTCGAAACCCCATGCAACGAACTGGTCGACATCTTGTTGTTCGTGCTGATAACTGCCAGCGTATTTCCCGCATGTTAGTGGGCCTGGCGAGGTGTATATACCCGCTCTTAGGCCGAAAGAGTGGATGTATTCGGTAAGAGAGTACATGTCGGGGAAGAATTTATTGCAGATGATGTTACCATGCTCGTCTCTGAATGGGCCCTTTCGTTCATCACGCCAATGTGAGTCATCAGCGTTCATCCAGCAATCGTCGATGTTTATATATTGGTATCCGGAGTCAGCCATGCCGCTTTTGACCATTGTTTCGGCGGCTTCGCGCATCAG
>JAGLTN010000590.1 GCA_023135255.1 Planctomycetota bacterium | reverse complement strand
ATGTAGTTAACATCTACATTTTCATCTGTGAGCGTATGCAGTTTAGCTATCTTTTCCGTGTCAAAAGAACGTATCTTAAATTCCAGAGAAGCCATCTGTGAGCTAACCCTGAAAGTGTCTGCCTCGCTGCACAAAACAGGAACCGGACAGCCGTCAACCAAACATTTAAGCTCGTCTGTCATTTCCATGTTGCCGGTCAGGATAATACCCCCTCTTTCAGATTCAGGGTAGCTGGATAACACTTCTATCGCAACCTTGATATTGTTTATCCTGTCAGATGCAATTATTACAAGAGAGCTTTTTTCAATGTATTTTAATGCGTGTTTAGGCTCCATAGCTGCGATGATGGTATTTTCGATGCGATTGAGGAATTTGTCCTCGCCGCAGATCACCTGATAATCAAACTCTTCAACAAGCTGACCCATCGTAAAAAATGTCAGATCCTTCTCATAAGGTATGACCCCAAGCAGCCTTGTGCCAAGATTCTTTAACCCCTGTTTGACGGTCATTCTGACCTTTTCGATTTTATCAGCCCGAACTTTATTAAGTATAACCCCTGCAACATCAACTGAGAATTGTTTGTAAAGCGAAAGATTAAGTGCTACCTCATCAAGAGGTCTGCCAATTCCGCCGGATGTAACGATTACTACTTTTGCACCCAGCAGCTGCGCAACTCTGGCATTAGAAAGCCCAAAACAACTGCCCACTCCCGCATGGCCTGTACCCTCAACGATTATCATCGAGTGTTTGTCACTCAATTCATTATAGCAGGCAATTATCTTATTTTCCAAAGGCTCAACATCAGGATCAAAAACAAAATGTTTGGTAAATCCTCGTTCTATGGCTATTGGACTCAGACACGCCGGGTTATCCTTAATATCAAAAACCTTATGCACCAGAACCGCATCTTCGTCAATATTGTGCCCCTCATATTTAACATAATGCTGTCCAACAGGCTTTATATAACCCGGATCAAGCCCTTTATCCCTTAATACCTGCATCAGACCAAGGCTGACACTTGTTTTACCGCTATCCTGAATTGTCGCACCGATATAAACAGGTTTCATATTTAACACCCAAAAAATACAGTCTTATTTTAATTTGTGCTAACTACGCCTTTTCAACACTGACCCTCGCATCGACTGCGATTGGTTTGGTGCCGGCAGGTCCCGCGAACATCGGGTTAATATCAAGCTCAACGATTTGTGGAAAGTCGGTAACCAGCTGTGCAAGCCTCTGCAGATTCTCAGCTAAAAGGTCAATATCGACACCCTGCTGCCCTCTGACACCCTCAAGCAGTTTATAGCTCCTGGTCTTTTTCATCATTGCCAATGCTTCTTCTTTTGTCAAAGGTGCCAGTGCAAAC
>JAGLTN010000059.1 GCA_023135255.1 Planctomycetota bacterium | reverse complement strand
AACAAGTTACGGATTTATTCGCGGGCATTTACTACCCTGAAGGGTACAAAAGCCGATTTATTTTGGATCAACCCTGATAGGGACATACTGCGCAAACCTGCCGTTAGTAACTAACAGCAATATCGAACCATTCTCAGCGTCGATCTTGATCTGCTCATTAAATTCCCGCACATTACCTATAGGCTCACGGTTAACTTCAAGTATCAAAAGACCCGCCGTCAACCCCATCCTTGAGGCAGAAGAAGCAGATTCAACACTGCTGATAATAACACCTCTCATACCATCATAACCCAACTGCTTTGCAACATCTGCTGTCAGATCCTGAACCATAAAACCAATATCCGTAGCTATTTCGCTCTGCTGCGAAGCAAAACCAAGATTCGTAGGCATCTCATCGAGAACAACTGTAAACTTCCGCTTCTTGCCGTTACGCATAGCAACAACTTTAACTTTTGTTCCAGGCTTTATGATTGCGACCCTGTTCCTGAATGAATCCTTATCCTCAACAACCTGATTATTAAATTCAACAATAACATCGCCCTGCTCCAAACCCGCCTTATCCGCCGACGAATCCTTAGTGACATCTGCAAGAAGAGCGCCCTTATTATTCTCAAGCCCAAAAGATTCCGCCAACTCAGGCGTCAACTCCTGAAGCGAAACACCAAGATAACCGCGAACTACCGTCCCGCCCTGAATAAGCTGCTCACAGATCACCTTCGCCATGTTAATAGGAATAGCCAGACCAATACCCGTATAACTGCGAATCTGGCTCACTATCGCTGTATTAATACCTATCACCTTGCCATCGAGATTCAGCAAAGGCCCACCGGAATTACCCGGATTAATCGCTGCATCTGTCTGTATAAAATCCTCATATTTCGACAACCCGATATTACGCCCCTTGGCACTTACAATACCAACTGTCACCGTATGGCTAAGACCAAACGGATTGCCGATAGCAATAACCCACTCACCGACTTCAAGCGCATCAGAATCCGCCATCTCAAGATAAGGCAGATTATCTCTTTCGATTTTTATAACCGCTACATCAGAATCCGAATCGGTACCGATAACTTTCGCCTCAAGCTCTCTGCCGTCAGACAACGTTACCAATATCTCCTCTGAATTACCCGCCACATGATTATTCGTTAATATATAACCATCTTTTGAAATTATAAAACCCGTACCCTGGGTAATATGCGCAGGGGTTCTCTCTTGAGGCTGACGAGGATACATGTCAGGCTGTTTCTGGTAAAAGAAATCAAAAAAATCATCCTGAAATGGATCAATATTATTCTGACCATATGGACTTGTACTCTTACGCGACTTCTTCTCTGCCTTGATACCAACAACCGCCGGAGATGCACTCTTGGCAATACCGGAAAAAGCCTTACTCGTCTTCCGCAGTGTTTCAATACAATCCTCATCCTGTGCAAAAACACCTATCGGCATCACCAGAACAAATAATGTAACAACAATCAAAAAAACACGTTTACTCATATTTTCCTTTTGTCCGATAGCTTTTGCTGTCATTTTTTTCTCTCCTGAATTCTCAAAATCACCAAACATCTTCTATACTATCCTATAGAAAATCAGGCCGCCTCGTCAACCTATTTTTTGCCTATTCTCCAAAAATTACCAAATCTAACACCAACAAAATATTATACTAGTAAGCTGTACGTAAAATCATGGGAAATTGTTGGATAAAAAATCCACATGCCGTTATATTATCTGCCGTACTGAATTATCCGCTGGTAAACTAAATAAAAGGAACAAAAAATATGCCTCCACATTTTGTATACGAAATGAGCAATGTCTGTAGAAGCTTTGGCACCAAAGAAGTGCTCAACGACATATCGCTCTCATTTTTCTACGGAGCCAAGATAGGCGTCGTAGGCGAAAACGGTGCTGGTAAAAGTACACTACTAAAAATAATGGCAGGTATCGATAAAGACTTCCAAGGCGATGCAAAATTAGCGCCAAAAATGAAAATAAGATACGTCGCACAGGAACCCGAGCTGCAAATAGATAAAACCGTAAGAGAAAACCTCTACACCGCGATAAAGTCAACCCTCGACATGGTCGAACGCTTCAACGAAATCTCAGAACAACTCGCCGACCCGCAATACGAAAACCAAATGGACAAGCTCCTCAAAGAAATGGGCACACTCCAGGACAAGATCGACGCCTGTGACGGCTGGGAAACAGACCGAATGATGGACATCGTATCAGACGCAATGGTACTGCCAGACGACGACATGCCCGTAACTCAACTCTCAGGTGGTGAACGCAGGCGAGTAGCACTTTGCATGGCCCTTCTCGAAAAACCGGACCTGCTCCTGCTCGACGAACCTACAAACCACCTCGACGCAGAAACCGTTCAATGGCTCGAAACAGCACTACGCGAATACCACGGAACCGTAATCATCGTAACACATGACCGATACTTCCTCGACAACATCACAAAATGGATTCTCGAAATTGAAAACACCAGAGGCCTGCCATTCGAAGGCAACTATTCCTCCTGGTTAAAACAAAAAGCTGAAATACTACGCATAACCGAAAAGAAAGAATCACAAAGACAAAAAACTCTCCAAAGAGAACTCGCCTGGATAAACACCTCCCCAAAAGCAAGGAACAAAAAGAACCAGGCACGTATAAACTCATACGATCAATTAGCAAACCAGCAAACAATGGACACCAAAAGCGATTGTCTCATACAGATCCCCTCAGGTCAGCGACTAGGCCAAAAAGTCCTCTCCTTCAACAAAGTAAGCAAAGCCTTCGGCGATAACGTCTTAATGGACAACTGCTCATTCGAACTGCCCCCAAACGGCATCGTAGGAGTCATAGGCCCAAATGGAATTGGAAAAACAACCCTATTCAGAATGATAACCGAGCAGGAAAAACCCGATTCAGGACAAGTACAACTCGGCCCAACCGTCGAGATAGGACATATTGATCAGCACCGTGACGAACTTGATGGCAACAAAACTATTTTCGAGGAAGTCGCAGATGGAAAAGATTACATCAAAGTCGGACCAGTTGAAATAGCTTCAAGAGCATACGTCGCAAGATTCAACTTCAGAGGCTCACAGCAACAGAAAAAACTCTCCGAGTGCTCAGGTGGTGAAAGAAACCGAGTCCACATGGCCAAAATGCTCCGAAGAGGCGGAAACCTACTCCTCCTCGATGAGCCAACAAACGACCTCGACGTAAATACAATGCGAGTCCTCGAACAAGCAATCATCGACTTCCAAGGCTGCGCAATGGTAATAAGCCATGACCGTTTCTTCCTCGACCGGATCTGCACCCACCTTCTAATATTCGAAGGCAACGGCCAAACTCAATGGTTCCAGGGCAACTTCGCCGAATACGAAGAAATGATAAAAACCAAAAACCCAGATCGAATAGCACACCGAAGAGCAAAATACAAACAGATCAAGCTCAAATAAGTAATTAAAAAGCCCCGGCATCAAATGTCGGGGCTTTTTAATTTTAACGACCAAAAACTGCTTACTTGATCTCGTCGTCGATCCAGCCTAACAACTCCTTAAGATCATCCATAGTAATATCACCCATATGAGCAACCCTGAAAGCTTTTTCTTTCAAAGCGCCATAACCATTACCAAACACTGTATTGTGTTTTTCCTGAATCCCGCCAATAGTCTTAGCAACATCGATACCCTTAGTATTCTTAATTGTCGTCAAAGTATTAGATGCATACTTCTCCTCGCAGAACAATTCGAAATTCTCTTTCGCCCAGCCGCGTACAAAATCACCCATCTCTTCATGACGTGCCCATACATTTTCCATACCCTCTTTAACAAGCTTCGCACATTGATAATTCAAAGCCATGATATGAGGAATATTAGGAGTAGACAGCGTCTGATTCTTAGCTGCTGATTTTGCCCAAAGCTGGAAGTCAAAATAGTAACCCCTGTTAGGAATACCCGCACTTTTCTCCAACGCGCGATTACTCACCAAAGCAACCGCCAATCCAGGTGGGATCGCAAACGCCTTCTGAACCGAAGCAAAAGTAATATCCCAGCCCAACTCATCGAATTTAAGTGGCAGACCAACCATCGCTGAAACCGAATCTACAAAAACCAGCACATCCGGATATTTTTCCTTCATCATCTTACTGATATCTTCAACCGGATTCATAAGACCCGTTGATGTCTCATTATATACAAGAGTGACAGCCGCATATTTACCGCCGGCAAGCTTCTCATCTATCATCTCAGCTGTTATAGCCTGGCCCCACTCGACCTTAAGCTCATCAACTCCCCTACCGCAGCTTCTGACAACGTCAGCCCACTTGTCACTAAACGCGCCGCACATCGTACAAAGAACCGTCTCATCTTCCCTAACACAGTTCCTGATTGCTGCCTCCCATATACCTGAAGCACTTGATGTCGACAAAAACACATTCTGCTCTGTAAAGAAAATCTTCTTGAGCATATCAACTGTCTCACCCTGAAGCTGAGCGTACTCTTTGCCTCGATGTCCCAACGTAGGTCTTGCCAACTGCTGCAGAACATCATCATCTACTTTTACTGGCCCGGGAATAAAAAGCCTGGGCGGGTTCTTCCAATCAACCATTTCACTAACTCCTGCTAATAAAGGTTTATAATTTATCTATTGTCAAACCGGTGTATATCTTAGGGAAAAAGTAAGTTGATTTCTGAGGCATCTTCTCGCCCTCATCAGCCACCTTTTCTATTTGCTTAAGTATAGGCGGATTCATAAAAAATACCGCCTGTTTCTTACCATCGTCCACCTGCCCAATACTATCATCTATCGCATTAGGCGTATCTTTCATATACTCCAGATTCGTCTGGTCTGCCAACCGCTTCTCATCGATACCAAACTGCTTCTCTAAGATAACCTTATGTAATACCGCAACATCGAGCGACTTCCACGCATCGCTCATCCCTGCTGCCATCGCATCGATAGCCTTAATATCTTTCAATACGACAGTCCAAAAAACACCATCGCCGGTATAAAGAACAAACGCATTGTTGCCGCTATCCTGCTCATTTTTCATCTGACCAAGAGATTTCAAACGAGCCTGACCCTTGCCCGCATCATCACTAAACTCATACTCAGTAACCTCAAAATCTTCCTTCAAATTCTCAATCAGCTTCCGAGCATCAAACCCTTCAATATTCTTCACTAACCTGTGCGTCGCCAAAACCAGCAACCCTTCATGGCTGGTATTAGAAAAAGCCAACATCTGATAACCGGTAGCATTATTAGCCGGGTCCTTTGCATAATTCAAACCCGTAGTATACCGATGATGACCATCAGCAATAATACAACTCTTATCACCCATCATATTCACTATCGAAGCAATATCATCATCACTGTCAATAGCATAAAGACGATGCCGAACATCCTGCTCATCAACAAAATCGATCAACGCTCCACCAGAGACCATCACTCTCTCAATGATCTTATCCGCAACCAACTGCGGATCGTCATAAACAACATAAACCAACCCGAACTTAGCCCCGGTCATCTTATTAAGCTTAAGTCTGTCAACGATAGGCCCATCCAAAGTCTGCTCGTGAGGCCGAACCACAGCCCCAAAAGGCTCAAGCTTCGCAGATGCGACAAAGCTGTTACGCTGAACCATCTTACCCTTCAATTCAAAATCCTGAATATAAGCGTAGATAGCCTCTTTATCATCCTGCTTTAAAGCACCCCTCTCAAGCCAGTCATTCAAATAACCCGCTGCCCTGGCATATTTATTATCAGTCCCGTTATCGCTTGTCTTAACCTTGCCCTGAATAATGCGCACTATATTGTAATCGCTCTTATCATAAAGCATCTGCTGCTGCTGCTGAGAATTGATTACATCGTAAGGAGGAGATATACAATTACCGACATCACCAACAACATCGCCATCAAATCTAATCGCTCTAAAAGGCCTGATTTCCATTATTTGCCCAAATACCTTCCACAAAAACAAACATTACCATCCGAAAAACATGTTGCAAAGTGTAACAAAAAACCCAAAATTGTCAAACATTAACGATTTCCGCTTTCAAATATTTTTTACATATTCCCACCTAATAGCCGCCAAAACACCTTTTTAAATAAAAAAACCCCCGAACAAGTCGAGGGTCTAAGTTTTTTTATACTACGTTTGTTACAATATTTTACAACAACTCATCGATAGCATCTGTCATGTCTTTTTTGCTCGTAAGACCGACCCATTTCTTTTCAACCTCACCACCCTTAAAAAGAATAACCGTCGGAATAGCACTGATACCAAACTCCATCGCACTATCCCTCGCCTCATCAGTATCCAGCTTGCATATCTTAGCCTTGCCTGCATAAGCATCAGCTATTTCACCAACGATCGGCGCCATCATCTTGCAAGGCCCACACC
>JAGLTN010000589.1 GCA_023135255.1 Planctomycetota bacterium | reverse complement strand
GCGCTCACCCAAATCCCGCTTTTCCACCTGCTCCTGCATCCGCAGCAATTCATCTTCTTCCGTAGCAATAATAGCCCTCTGGACCGCCTTCTCTGCCGGTTCATCCGTCAAAGCCTTAATAAAAAACGTTTTCGAAGACTCATCCACATCGATCCAGATAAGCTCGCCTCTGCTCAGTTCAAGCAACGCCAAAAACAGCCCAACCATCCGAACCTTGCTCCTGATACCCTCAAAAATACTCCCGAAACTCATAGGCCCATGCGACTGCAGGTTGCTCAATATATCGATCTGGTAAAGGTCCGTAGGCGTATCATCTTTAATAAGGCTGATATCTGAATAGCTGCCCGTAGCCTTCATAACCCGGTCAAAGGCTTCAAGCAGATCCCAAACATTAACCTGGTCAATATCCAGCTCAGGCTCAGATTTAGGTTTGAGATTATCAATAATCGTGCCAGGCCTGCTGAAACGCTCTCCCTTGCTATGTGCCGCAGACTCCAGAAGATTCGCAGCATCCTTAAATTTCTTATACTCCAAAAGCTGACCAATCAGCTCACTGCGAGGATCGATCAGCTCGCCATCCTCCACGCCATCTTCAGCATCTGCCTTAGGCAAAAGCATCGCAGACTTAATATGCATCAGCGTTGCAGCCATAACCAAAAAATCACCCGCCAAGTCAATATCAAAATCCTTCAGCATATCAATATAATGCACATACTGATCGGTTATCTCCGAGATAGGAATGTCATAGACATCAACCTCATCCTTGCGAATAAGGTACAAAAGCAGATCCATAGGCCCCGCGAAAATATCAAGATTTACTCTGTAATCACTCAATCATCACTCCCGGCATTCTCAACGTCGTCCAAAATTTCAATCGCTTTGGCAGCATCACTTTCCAAAACCTGCAACCTTACACCAAAAAGCCCAATTCCAAGACCCGCATACATACCAGCAAAATTTTTACCATTCAACACACCCATGATCTCATGATCAGCCAGCGTCTGCACCGCAAGTTCAGCCTGCATAACATCGTCATACTTCGCAACAGTAACGATTCTTTTGCTCAACACTTACCTCGCAATCCAACTACCTGCCGAACAGCCTCAAGCGTCTCCGCCGCAACCGCCTTAGCCCTGCCCGCGCCGCTCTTCAAAACATCCTTCACATAATCAATATCATTTGCCAGCTCAGCCCTCTTATCCCTGAAAGGCCCAAAAAACTCTCCGAAAAGCTCCGCAACACGCTTCTTGGCCTCACCATACCCCATCCCGCCAGCCGCATATCTCTTCTTCCACTGACACAATTCTTCTTCACTCGCGAAAAGCTTCAACATCGCAAAAACATTGCACTTATCACAGTCCTTAGGCTCATCAACAGGCGTAGAATCCGTAACAATACGCATTATCTTTTTCTTCGCGGACTTCTCAGACTCGAATATCTCGATAGTATTATCGTAGCTCTTGCTCATCTTCCTGCCGTCAATACCAGGCACAACCGCAACAGAATCTAAAATATAATCCTTAGGCAGCGTCAATATATCATCGCCGTAAGTATTATTAAACTTCATCGCAATATCGCGGGTAACCTCAATGTGCTGCTTCTGGTCAGCCCCGACGGGGACAAGGTTGGAATCATAGATAAGGATGTCGGCGGCCTGCAGGACGG
>JAGLTN010000588.1 GCA_023135255.1 Planctomycetota bacterium | reverse complement strand
TAACTTATTATTTTTAAGTTATTTACCCGCGGATAAACGGTAAAATTCAATTAGGATCAGTATAAACAGGCCAGGTTACTCAAACTATTGCCCCATCCTCACTGCTCATCTTCAACGCCAAGACAGGAATCAATTTTAATTTTAACGCAGACTTTTCTGATAGTCTCAGACTTATCGATGCAGCAGCAAGGCCGATGGGCATCATCCGGGCCATAAACCACAAATATACCGGGCTTGGTAATAATAGTTGAAAAATGCTCTGGGGCCTTGAAAAATATCACATCTTTCTCGCTGTCATAGTCCTGCTCAATTTCTAAATCTTCAATATCAAGCAGAGCTACGTCATGTCTTTCTGCGCCTTCGAGAACCATCTGCACATCAACATAATTCTCATGAGCCTCGAAACTCTTCTCGTTTGCATCAGCGGTAGTTACAGTCTGAACAATCGCGAAAACCTCATCGCCGTCTATTTCATACTTACCGTCAGGCTGAGAAATATCAAAATTGTCGACAAACTCTACTGCAATTGTAATCGCATCGTCTTCGTCACAATAAGTATCAACATTCTCTACACTGTCATATATCATCACAGATTCCCTTATTTAATATTGGTCTTTAATAAAGCTTCATTGAATAAACTAAGCAATAGAATAGCACCACAACACAATGTATTGCAATAAAAAAGCCCATGAAAATACCCAAGATAAGGCTTTAATGAGTGAATTGACTTTTTGCTTTTGCGATGATTTCCAGCATATCCCGTGCCTGTTTGCGGATTTGCGGGGTGGAGTTGGTAACGCGGGCATTCCATTTTACGTATTCTTTACCAAGCAGAGAGTTGGTCTCCTCGGCATCCATATCTGATGTTATACCGAGAATTATTTCGATATCGTTAACCTCATATTTTGATACCGGAATGATTTTTCCCAGCATCAATCGAAATCTTTCATTTTCAATTTCGAGCTGCTCAGCCATATCTTTCAAAAGCACCAGCTGTTTTGTGGTTACAACATCGTCAGCACAAACGAGCCTCATACAAAAATCAAGAATATCATAACGACCGGCAAAATTGAGAAGTTCAAAGATTTGTTTGGAAATAAGGCTGCACTGATTAAAATCCGGAGATATGAAAAAATAATAAGATAGCAATTTCAGATAGTAAGCTATCTTTTCCGATGTGCGTTTTGGAGCTATATCTTTTTCTATATAGTTTTTAATAACTTTGAGCTGAAGGACAGATATCTTTTTACCTGCACATGCAATTGTCAAAGCAAGGTCAACTGTCAAATGCTTTGCATGAAGGTTTTTTTCTTCCTGATTGGTTAAAACAACACTTACAGAAGCAGGCTTTATTAAACTTCTTACAAATAAATACAGCAGTCCAGCCTGAACTGTCAGAACTAAAAACAGATTTAAGTTATAACCATCACTCATTTTGACCACAGAAAAACCTATTCGATTTTTAGAGCTTCCAGCTGATTGTTATGTTCTTTTTCTGCTGTTTCCAAAAGTTTCCCATCCTTGTCAATAGCCAAATCCAGCTCATGAACTTTTCCGGATTCAACATCTTCGAACTTACAGTGCATTCTCTGATTAACATCATAGCTGTAGGTTACTTTAATTGGACGTTTAGCACTCCTGCCAGGCGGAAGATCGATCGTATGGGTTGCAATTATATTTACATATTCAGCAGCAGCGTCTTCTCCCTGGGTCACTGTCACTTCAAGCTTCTTCTGTTCCTTATTCATGGTATAAAACGTTTGAGAGACCTCGCAGGGCAAGGGCGTATTTTTCTTAAGAATGATCTGGTTTCTAATAACCCTGCTGCCGATCTTGGAATCAAAAGGTGCACAAATTGTGCCAAAGCTATGATTGCAAACATCGGTAAGCTTAATATCCTTAAGGCCGTTTGCGATACCAGCAGGAAGTGAATTTGGCTTTTCTCTTTGAAAAGTTAAACCAGCGTGTAAAGCTGCTCCGAGAGCAACACATTCATCTACATTAATAGTTATTTCAGGCGCAAAACTAAATCTTTCTTCGAGACGTTTCTGCACTACAGGTATCCGCGTGCTTCCGCCAACCAATATTATCCTATCTATATCACAGGCCGTCATGTTTGCTTCGGCAAGTGCGGCATCTAAAAGCAAATCTGTTCTGCTCAGCAATTCCGCAATAGAATCCTCAAACATCTGCTGAGTAATTTCGATTTTAATACTACCCGCGGGGCCATAAAGCATTTTTCTTGCTACCGAACGTCTCGACAGAGTTTTCTTGATATCCTCAGCTTCATCCTCATAATTTGCCCTGTCCTCATCTGTTATTATCAGCTCAGAATTATATTTATCCCTGTAGTTCTGCTGAAGTATTTCCAGCACCTTCTGGTCAAAATCGACACCACCAAGCTCATGCTCACCTTGCGAACAGATAATATCCATATTGCTGCCATGGGTACTCATAATGGTAACATCAAAAGTACCACCACCAAGATCATATACGAGAACATTGCCCGAAACCCTGCGGGTAGTGGCATAATACAATGCAGCAGCAACAGGTTCGTTTACGATCCCGATTACGTTTAGCCCTGCCATTTTTCCTGCATCCATCGTCGCTTTTCTTCGGATTTCATCGAAGTGAGCTGGCACTGAAATAATCACGCTGTCAATGTCACCATGCACAGCAGCAAAGTCCTGTTTAAGCTTTTTCAGGATCAAACTTGATAATTCCACAGCCGACCATTCTTTACCATCGATTGTTTTGTGATAGTTAGAATCTCCAATATGACGCTTTATCCACCGAACGGATCTTTCAGCATTAAGATGCCGTGAATTAATCGCTTCTATGCCGATTCGAACAATGCCACCGTTATCTTCATCAAAGAAAACCGCTGAAGGCGTTAGTCTTTCACCATCGGCATTTGGGACGATCTCCGGCTTTCCTATTGTGTTCAAAATAGCCATTGCTGAAAAAGTCGTTCCCAGGTCTATGCCCGCTATATTAATGTTTTTACTCCCAGACATTTTTACCACCCTTTTGTTTTACTTTAAAAATTAACCAAAAAGCTTAACCTGTGCGGTTCGTACTATTTTGGTATTGTCTTCATCAATTACATATCTATAACCCGGTTTTATTATCTCTGCGATTTTACCTTTCATCTCAGGTTCGCCGCAGGATTTTTTTTGCTTAACTGCTTCTGCTGTCTTTTGCGAACTTGCATACTTGCTGTTGATATCAGGTTCAAATTGTTCAACTCCGCTGGATTCAAGAACAAATACAAGATCGTCTTTTATGTCTTCCAGATCAGATGTGTCGCCCCCCTGCTGAGATATGCTGTCTATTCGGCTGTCAATATTGTCAATACAACGAATAACCCTCAAACAGAATGTTCTGATTATGTTCCAGTCATAACCTTCCTGAAGCTTTGTCACCCTGTCCTGTTGAGAAGACGCATAATCTCTGATTGCGGAAAGCTGTTCTGCAAGCTCACCAATATTATTATCCAAAGGCTTATCATTGCCGGCACTTGCCTGTGTTATAGCCTGGGTAAGATTTTTGATTTCAACAACTTGTTTTTCCAGCTTATCGGCCTGCTGCTTAAATGAATCCTGCGCTTTCATAGCGTTTTCATGGTAGCTTGACCGGATAGCATCACGGATATTTTTTTCTAAATTGTCAATAGGTTTAATTCGAAAATCAGACTTATCTGCGAAAAATTTATCGTGTTGATCCGGCTTGATGGAATTAGCAGAATGTTTTTCAACTTTGGTACTGGAAGGATGAAATTTCCGCTCGTCAGTACAGGAAAAACTTGGATCGAACTTAGCAGGCTCATAAAGCTTTTGTGCTAACTTTGCTGTCTTTTCCTTCTTCTGTGAATTGGATTCGATTAAAACATCAGCTGTCTTTTCCCTCTTCTGTAAATTGGATTCGATTAAAACATCAGCTGTCTTTTTTCTGCTTTTACGAAATTGAGCAAGGTTCTTTTTGAAGTTTGAAATTTTTTCTATAGTGAAATGAACTAACCACAACAACAATAACGACAAAAATATTATTGTACCTGAAGCCACACAAATAACAGAAAAATAAGAGATTGTTTTCCCGTTGCTGCTTTGGGGAATATTATCAGATTTCTCTGACTTAATTGCCTCACTAATAATCACTCTAAAAGGATTAATTTCTTCCTGAGTATTAGCAAGTTGATTAATTTCAACTAATTTTGCGTTATACAATTCCTGCTGCTGGTTAAGATACTGCTGCTGTTTTTCTTTCTCTACGGATACCCAGAGAAAAGATGCCGCACCTGCAAACCACAAGATTATGCCTGAAACTACAAACCTTTTTACCACTTTTTGCATAATTTAATATTTTTCTTTTATAGGTTTTTAAACCAAAATGCTACAAGAGCCCCCGAAAATAATTTATTTCTACCTCAATAGTCATTATTGAAAATATAGGAAATAAAGGCAGCTTTCCAAACTAACTGAAAAGAAAAAAAGAATTACCCCGCAATGCCACACACACAAAAAAAACCTAAGCTCTTTAATGACATAGATTTAAGTCTAAAGTTATTGTAACCACCATATAACGGCAAATGTGTAAAATACTTAAAAAATAGCAAAAAATTGTGTGATTGACTTTGCTTTTCAATTTTCTGTTACTTTGGTTCCAATAAAAGTATAAATCTTTACATAAAAAATTCACCTGACAAGCATCGCATCAGCTATTTCGTCAGCTTTACTATTGCCATATAAGACTTCGACAAGCTTAAGCGAAAACTCCAGTGCTGTCCCCGGCCCCTGACTTGTGATGCAGTTGCCGTCAATTACAACATTCTCATCTACTGGATTTTCAATATCTTTCATAAGAGATGGATAGCAGGTTGCCTTGCGATCATTAATTAACCCACAAGAGGCAAAAACAACTGCCGGCGAAGCACAAATAGCTGCATAGTATCTGCCGGATTCTTTCTGCTCTTTAAGCATATCTGTCAAGACCGCACAATCTCTGAGATTTTCAGCTCCGCCCATCCCACCTGGCAACGCGATAAGATCATAAGTCTGACCTTTACAGCCAGCAATAAGCTCATCAGCTACTAAAATAACTCCCCTGCTTGCTGTTATCTGTAAGCTATCGCCCACAGAAGCAACCGTAACATCACTGCCTGCCCTTCTCAATACATCGATAATACAAACAGCCTCTATTTCTTCTATGCCGTCCGCAATAGTAACTAATACTTTCCTGCTCATTTTATAGTCCTAAAAAAATATTTTTATTTTCCCACAATATCAATATCTTCTCATTCCATATTATACTGATCCCAATTGAATTTTCCCGTTTATCCGCAGGTAAGTAACGTAGAAACAAGCAGTTACGGTTTTATTCGCGGAC